>CAYZOE010000021.1:0-18275 GCA_964479805.1 uncultured Pseudoalteromonas sp.
CTCGTTACTAAATAAACAGGTTTGGTGTAAGCTATATTCTGTGCTACATCAAGGTAATATTGTTGCGAGTGATTACCACCAAAGGCTATTTTTGAATAAGCGAGCCGCTTTTTTTGATTAAAGTAACGAGCCAATACTAAGCCAACTTCATCATGGCCACCACCATTAGCAGTAATATCTAAAACGATTGCATCACTTTTTGAAAGTGTGTTCATCATGGTATCCATAGCCTGCTCGATTGCAGCCATGTCATCTTGAATAGAGGCACTCTCTGAAAAGTCTTGCATTCGTTGTAAGTTGATATAGCCAATATTGTCAATCATACCCCAAATAATGAACTGGCCAATTTCGTTAGCATTACCTTCTAAAACAGCCTCTCGCACTTGGCTTTTATAGTCTTCATACCAATTCAAACGAAATGCTTTGGGATCTTCAAAGTCATTTTGTTTGGCAAAAGCTCTGTCTAAAGCGGGTCGCAGAGTTCTCGATTTACTTGGTTGATAGAGTTTCGAATTTCCATCGACTTCTGCAGCTAAAAATAAATGTGCATCGTCTAAGTCTTTTAACATGCTAGAAAGCACATTAAACAATTGCGAGTTTGGTGAAGAGTTATTGATTTTGTCTTGATATTTTTTAACTATTTTAGGCCAATTTTGCTGATAAGTATCGAAGAAGGCATAGTGCTCGGCCATGGTTTGGCTGAAATAATTAAAGTTTTCGACAGGGTTTGTGTTTATTGAAGTTATACAGGTTTTAATCAAATCAGCTTGGTTATTTGTCAATCTCTCGAAGTGATATTGAGTTGAGTTTGGTGTGGCGCTTACTGAGATGTGGTTTTCATCAATATTTTTAAACACAGCCATGTTTTCGGCAATGTCAGCACTGCTGATATTTTTTTGAATACAACCAGCTTGGTTTCTATCGAATAATTGCATGCCTTCAACGCCAATCTTCATTATGTAACCATACCCTTGTGATTGCCAAACGCCAGTATGATGTTCGAGTGTGAACGTCGAAGAAGTAGGTAATGTGGGGCGGCTATCACACCCTAATAGTAGTAACGCACTGCTGAGTAGTGCTTTTTTTATAACTTGCATATCTAAGCTCTTTTCTAGTTTAAAAGAAGCCTGATAATATGATTTTGTTTGTTTTTTTCGTCCGTCTAAGCTTAATCGTACATCTTAAATAAATTTATTTATTGCTTAAATTGTGTCTAACGAGGTGAAACAGCCGTGCAAGCCAATCTTGAAAATGCGATTCAAATTTTGCTCATAGGTACTTCCTTTGGAGTTTGTTTATTTATGCTTATTCATATTGTTTGGCTTAAAAGAAGCAAATCTTCAAGTTACTATTTAGCCATTTTTTTTATTGCTAATCTGTGCAACCAATTTGATGAGTGGTTTTGGCATCTTAAGATATGGTTATTCGCTCCCTGGCTTACAAATTCATACATACCTTTTTTATACTTACTTGCGCCGAGTTTTTATCTGTATGTAAAACACCTAACTCTGATAAATCAAAAAGTACATTTACGCCGAGAGTTAAAGCACTTGCTTGGCTTTGGTGTAGGAACCATGATGTGTATGCCGTACTTCTTACTTGATGATGATATAAAACTGACACGTTTGTCATCACCTCCAGGTACTCTAGATCATTTAGGTTTAATAACTTGGGGCCCAACAATGGCTTTATTTTTATTATTGCCTTTTTCTTTCGCATATCTACTAGTAATTACGCAATTATTGACCCGTCATCTTCATACTATTAAAGGTTATTTTTCTAATATAGAAAATCGAGACTTATCGTGGGTCCGTTGGTCTGTTATTGCCTTGGTTATTGCTTTTGTGGTTTCGGTCGTTCGCCTCTTTTTACCTCCAGAATATTCAGAAGTGGGCTGGCAGAATATCGTATTTTTATGTTTTGAATTAATTTGGTTATTAATTGTTGGTGTATTGGCGGTTAATCAGCGACCCATATATGCAGATTCGCAAGAGTCAGAAGTGGCTAAAAGCAATACTGAATCTAAGGATGAAAAGTACCAAAATTCACCAATGCATGACATCGATATTGATAGAATAAAAAGCAAACTGACAAATGCAATGTCTGAAGGCATATATGCTGATCCAAACTTAACTTTAAGAAAATTATCTGATCTCACCGGTGTCACAGAAATAAGGATCTCTCAGGTACTCAACACCTCGATGAGTGTTGGTTTTTATGACTTTGTTAATAGCTGGCGGATTGAGGCTGCTTGTATTGAAATGAGGCAAACAAATGCTAATTTATTAGAGATAGCATTTTCAGTGGGGTTTAATTCTCGCTCAACATTTAATCAAGCTTTTAAAAAACATATGGGCAATACGCCAAGTTCATATAGAAAACAGCTTAGTAATACTAAATATGCTAAATCGAATGTAAAATAATCAAAGTTAATTTTGAGTATTATATTATTTCAAGTGCAGCCCTGAATAATCAGGGCATTTTGAGCAGACTAAATTACTCCCGCAAACAATCTCGCATGCGTTTTTCTCGCATATTCATCTGACATGCCCGATAGGTAGTCGATTAGCACGCGCATTCTTGCATTTTCATCATGAGCTTCTTCAAAGATCACTTGAGTCGTGTGCGGCAGTAGTCGCATTGGGTCGCTGGCGAATGCTTTGAATAAGTCCATCAACAGGTTTTGGCCGCTGAATTCTATTTGCTGCATTTTGGGTTCGCGGATGAGTCGCTCGTAAACGAAGATTTTCAGCACTTGCAGAATTGCTGCAAACTCGGGCTCGAGTTTAACGGTGTTTTTAAGTAAGTCTGATTCAAACGCGTCGTTTTGTGTTTGCATACTGCTGTTGACAATGAATAAGTTTACAAGCTCGCCAATGGCGTCTTTTCTGAATGACTCATCATCTGAAAATAAACGTTGCGTGAGGCTTTCTAAGTTTTGTTTTAACCAAGGTGAATCGAGCGCTTTGAGCTTTGGCATGGCGTAGTTGTGCCAATCTGATGCTGACAATGTTTCTGTGGCAATGGCGTCTTCTAAATCGTGAACGGCATAGGCGATGTCGTCTGCCATTTCCATGATGGCGCAATCGATCGACTTAAATTGGGTTTTATTCCTAAAGTCATCCCAAGGTTTATTGGATTGCAGTAGGTTTTTATCGGCATTTGAGAAAGGCGCGAGTACCCAGTCAAAAATGTCTTGGTCGCAGTTATACACGCCTTTGGCTGGCAGCCAATGGTGGGCGGTAATAAATGATGAAGCAGGGTCGTGCTCAGCTTGCGAATGCCAAAGCTGATTGATTAATGCCGGATATTTTATAAAGCCCAGTAAGGTGCGGCGCGTTAGGTTCATGCCGAATCCTTTTGAGTAAGGCTCAAGTTTGGCGACAATGCGCAGTGTTTGGGCGTTGCCCTCAAAGCCGCCGTGTTCGCGCATCATAAAGTTCAGTGCGGTTTCTCCGCCATGACCAAATGGCGGGTGGCCGATATCATGCGCTAAACATAAGGTTTCAATTAAGCTTGTGCTTGGAAACAGTGAAAAATCAGGATGGCTATTTTGTAAGTGGCGTAATAAGCCGGTACCAATTTGTGCAACTTCGAGCGAGTGAGTCAGTCGGGTACGGTAAAAGTCGTTAACGCCAATCGACATGATCTGCGTCTTGGCTTGCAGTCGCCTGAAAGCGGCTGCATGAATAATACGAGAGCGGTCAACTTGAAAAGCTGAGCGGTTATCGTTGGGTCTATTTTTACGTTGTTCACATCGTCGTTGCTGCCAAATCAAGTCCATAAATCCTCGAATATTCCTCATTCAGGTGTATCAAAATAGTGACATAATCTCAGCGTATTTTGGGGTAATTCGCCTTTATTGGCGAATTTATATATAATTACGCGCTTTTGAGTTCATTAATAGTATACATAGTGCAGGTTACAATTGCTTTTCGCAACGCATAAAGTGTGGTGTTTAGCAGGTAACAACCCATTCATGGAAGCGGGGAATGTGCTGTTTTATCGGAGAAAAAATGCTAAGAAATTTACTTAAACTGGTTATCGCTGTGGTTGCAATTTATGGTTTGATTTACCCATTTATTCAGCCTGAAGAAGTGATTGAAGAGGTGGTTGAAGCGCCTGTTCAAGAGCAGCTACCAGTAAAAAAAGTGGAAGTAGAAAAACCACTTCATGATGTAGAGTTACCAGACTTTGCAAATATCAAAGATGTGAGAGCCAAGAAAAAGGCGTTCTTTGATTTCATAAAACCTCATGTAGTAAAAGAAAACCAAGCTATTTTGCAGCAACGCGCATCGATTGAGATTGCATTAATGATGCTGCAATTTGAAGAAGAGTTGACCTCAACACAAGTTAAAAAACTAGACGATATTTTTACTTATTACCGTTTGGGTGATGCCGACTATACAGTCGAAAGCCTACAAAATGCATTGGTACATGTTGATATTATTCCAAAAGAATTGGCGCTAATGCAGGCAGCCAATGAATCTGCTTGGGGTACATCAAGGTTTGCGCGAATTGGCCTTAACTTTTTTGGGCAGTGGTGTTACAAGAAGGGCTGCGGTTTGGTTCCTAAAAGACGCGCAGACGAAGCAGCCCATGAAGTTGCAGCGTTTAAGTCTGTGAGAGCAAGTGTTAAATCGTATTTTAGAAATTTAAACACCCATAATGCGTACACCGAGCTCAGAGCAAAACGTGCACAATTACGTGCTGAGAAAAAGCCAATTGATGCAACAGAGCTGACTGCAGGCTTGCTTTCTTATTCTGAGCGCGGTGATGCGTATATTGAAGAATTAAATGACATGATCCGTCAGAACAAGGCTTATTTTAATGAAGAATAAATTTTTTGCGCTCGCGTTAGCGGCTATTGGGTTTACTCAACCAGCTATGGCCGATAACTTTGTGGTGTCTTACGATGGCTTTCACGACCGTTTGAAGGTGATTGAAAAAGGTGAGTTCGAGTTTGCCCGCGTTAATTTTTACATTGTTGATATTGCCACGCTTGAGCCGTGTAAAATTGCCAAAGGTAAAATTGTAACCGAGAACAGTGAAACGCCTTTAACCTACACTGAAGATGCGCAATTACTACTTCCTTACGACGACAAACTAGATAAAGACAAAGCGGTATTGGTCATTGAACCACAAAACCCAAAGCATGATTGCCAGTTAAAGTTTCAGATTGAAGCTGAGCACTTTGGGTTAGAAAATTTAACCAAAGCTGACATTTATCAGCTTCATCATGAGTTTGATGAACTGTTATCGGACTTATCTGGCTTCTTTGTAAGTAAGCTAATGAGCTTTTTATTGCCATCGCAGAAAGGGATCTCGGTTAAGTTTGATAATCAGGTTGCTTTCAAGCAGCCCGGTGTCAGTTGCGCGAATAACGTGTGTAAATTTACAGTGGAAGACAGCTGGGAAGGCGATGATTTTAAATTTACCAGTGATTCCATGAGTGCAAAGCCTGTATTAATCACACCTTGGATAGAGAAATAAGCGTTTAAATTAACGGTTTCTTTTATCGATCTTGAGAAAGCGCTGAGTTATGAACTCAGCGCTTTTTTATGGGGGTTAAACCCGACATAAAGTCGGTGCTACCGGGGTTTTATAATTTATAAAGAGAGTTGATGCTTCTTTGTGGATTTGCTGCTTTTGACCCGATATAAAGTCGGTGCTACCGAGGCTTTAGAATTTGTGAAGAGGGTTGATGCTTCTTTGTGGATTTACAGCTTTTGACCCGACATAAAGTCGGTGCTACAGAGATGTGGTTTATAAAATAGGGCATTGAAACAGCAATTTTGTACAAAACAGATTGCTCAAATAGTGTTATAAAAGAAATACCATTATTTAGAGGCAAATCGGTTGGCAAAAGAGCAGGCAAAATATCACTATGCCGATGTATTAAACGGCCTTGAGGTAGTCGATGCACAATATGAGCGACAAACCTTTTCAAAGCATGTTCATGAAGGCTATACCATTGGCTTGATTGAGCAGGGGGCGCAGCGTTTTTATCGCAGTGGGGCAAACCATGTTGCTGCTCAAAATAGCATTATTCTAGTTAATGCCGATGATGTTCACACAGGCGAAACGGCAACGGCGGGCGGCTGGAAATATAAAGCCCTTTACCCGACTGTTGAGCACTTTAATCAAATCTCTAAAGATTTAGTAAATAATCAAAGCCTCACGCCTTACTTTAAAGACTCTGTGATTGAAGATGCTCGAATAGCGGCGCAGCTCAGATGTCTATTCGAACAGATTGAAAATGGGGCATCAAAATTACTTATTGAAACGCTGTTGTACAGTACCTTGGCACAATTAGCGGCTGGCTATGGTCGTCATGTCGAAGCGGTAAAAGCAGCCAGTGTTGATGTACAAAAACTCAAACTCGCGAGAGAGTTTTTAGACGAATATATCCAAGTTAACGTCTCGTTAGAGCAGCTAGCGAATGTAGTTGGCTGCAGTAAATTTCACTTTGTGCGCCAATTCAATCAGGCATTTGGTATTACGCCCCATGCCTATCAAATTCAGGCCAGGCTTATCAAAGCAAAGAAGTTGCTTCGCGCTGGTGCATCTATTTTAGATACCGCTATCGGCTGTGGTTTTCATGACCAAAGTCATTTCAACCGCCATTTTAAAAAAGCATTGGGCACAACCCCTAAACAGTTTCAACTCACGTCAGTAGTAGCCTAGCTAAAACCAACCCTCAAAATAGAACACTTATTTAAGAGGATGGGTATAAAAGCAATTTACGAGCGCAACTTTGTACAATAAATTGTTTTGCACACTGATTATGCTTTAACGATAAACTATTCATCGTTGAGCTTTAAATATGGCATCATCCAAACCCCTAATAGAAGAATTAGACAATACAGCACCTATGCAAGCTGAAAATCAACAAGGTAATTTGAGTATTATTGTGCGCGGGTTCATTGATATGTTTCCGCTCTGTGTGGCTGTGATCCCGTGGGGTATCTTATGCGGATCTTTAGCCATTCAAGTTGGGTTGTCGCCTTGGCAGGCACAGGCCATGTCTTTGTTTGTTTTTGCAGGAGCCGCGCAGTTAGCTGGCATGCAATTAATTGGCTTGGGTAGCCCAGCTATGCCGATTTTATCTTCAACATTTGTAATAAGCTCTCGCCACTTATTATATTCAGCAGTTTTTCAGAGTTACGTGAAAGATTTACCCTTGTTTAAACGTTTCGTTTTTGCCTTTTTTTTAACAGATGAAATGTTTGCGTTGACTAACGCCTACATCGCAAAACATAAACGTTTTTGTTATGTATATGCGATTGCGTCGGGTATTGCCTTTTATGTGATGTGGAATCTAGCCACGCTGGTGGGCATAGTGGCGGGTAATAATATAGAGAATCTGCAAGCCTTCGGATTGGAGTTTGCGATTGCTGCAACTTTCATTGCTTTAGTGGTGCCAGCCATAAAAGACAAACCCGTTTTTATGTCGGTATTGGCAAGTGGTGTCTCTGTTCTGATTCTAGAGCTGTTAGCATTTGAGTATGCATTAATTGCGTCAACTTTTATCGGTATGTTTGCTGGGTACTACTTTGCAAAAAAGAGTTCAGCAAAAGAGAGTGCCACAATAAAGAGCGAAGCGAAGAAGCGTGCCGTGAGTGTCGAAACTAAACAGGAGTTAAGTGATGAATAACGATCTATTGATAGTATTAATGACTGCCATCACTTTCTCATGCCGATATTTGTTTTTTATGAAGTCATTACCCATCAGTTTGAGCCCTAAACTACAACATTTGTTGCAGTACACAGCACCATCAGTGTTAACCGCAATGTGGGTGCCGATTGTGTTTTTAGGACATAAAACCGAAGGCGCTTCGTTTTTCCATAGTCCATTTTTGTATGCTGGATTAATTACAGTGTTTGCGAGTTTAAAAATTAAAAATACTTTGACAGTGGTGGTTGTAGGTATGGGGTCATTTTTGATACTCAATTGGGTTTTATGATTTCTTAGCTAAAAGCTAAAAGCTAAAAGCTAAAAGTCTGGAGTTATACCCCGCGTAAATAAAAACGCAGCTAAAAAGCTGCGTTTTTATTTAGAGTAAAACGTAAAATTTAATAAGCGTCGTTATGCACTTTTGCTGCGCGACCAGATGGGTCGGCATTTTCTTGGAATGCTTTATCCCAAGCTAAAGCCTGCGGGGTTGAACATGCAACTGATTTTCCGTGTGGTACACATTTCGCAGCAGCTTCACCTGGGAAGTGCTCTTCAAAGATTGTGCGATAGAAATAGGCTTCTTTGCTATCAGGGGTATTGATAGGGAAGCGATATTGCGCGTTCTCAAGCTCAGAATCAGATACTTGCTCTTCAACAAACTCTTTCAAAGAATCAATCCAAGAATAGCCTACGCCATCAGAGAACTGCTCTTTTTGGCGCCATAACACTTCATCAGGTAAATAGCCGTCGAATGCTTCACGAACGATATGCTTCTCAATGCGGCCATCTTTACACATCTTGTAATCAGGGTTGGTGCGCATGGCAATATCAACAAACTCTTTGTCTAAGAATGGTACGCGCGCTTCAACACCCCAAGCGGCCATTGATTTGTTAGCACGTAAACAGTCAAACATATGCAGTTTTGAAACTTTACGGTTTAACTCTTCATGGAATTCTTGCGCATTTGGCGCTTTATGGAAGTATAAGTAACCGCCAAATAGCTCATCAGCCCCTTCACCTGAAAGTACCATTTTAATGCCCATGGCTTTAATTTGACGCGACATTAAATACATTGGCGTCGATGCGCGAACCGTAGTTACATCATAGGTTTCAAGGTGATAGATCACTTCTCGTAGTGCATCTAACCCCTGTTGAACGGTAAAGTGAATAGGGTGGTGCACTGTACCAATTTCATCTGCAACTTTTTGCGCCGCAGCTAAATCAGGTGAGCCTTCAAGACCAATAGAAAAAGAGTGTAGTTTAGGCCACCATGCATCTGACTCATCGTTGTCTTCAATACGTTTTGCGGCAAACTTTTGCGTTATTGCCGAAATAACCGATGAATCTAAGCCGCCAGACAGTAATACGCCATAAGGTACGTCACACATAAGTTGGCGTTTAACTGCAGCTTCAAGACCGTCTTTTACTTCTTCAGCACTGGCTGGGTTGTCTTTTACCGCATCAAATGACTGCCAGTCACGTTGATAGTAGCTATGTAGCGAGCCTTCTTTTGAATATAGATAATGACCCGGAGGAAACTCTTCGATGCTGGTACAAATCGGTGTTAGCGCTTTCATTTCACTGGCGACATAAAAGTTGCCGTGCTGATCGCGACCCGTATAAAGTGGAATAATACCAATGTGGTCACGACCAATTAAATAAGCATCGTTTTCTTCATCGTATAAGCAGAACGCGAAAATACCGTTCAGGTCGTCTAAAAACTCAGGGCCTTTTTGTTTGTATAGCGCCAAGATGACTTCGCAATCTGATTCGGTTTGAAATTCAAAGTCAGTGGTTAAATTTGCAGCAAGTTCTTTGTGGTTATAGATTTCACCATTGACTGCAAGAATATGGGTTTTCTCAGGGTTGTATAGTGGTTGCGCACCACTTGAAACGCCAACGATTGCTAAGCGCTCATGGACTAAAATGGCTTTATCTGATGAATAGACACCTGACCAATCTGGGCCTCGATGTCGTAGCTTTTTAGACATCTCAATTGCTTGTGTTCGCAACTGAGCGGGATCTGTCTTAAGTTCTAGTACTCCAAAAATAGAACACATAATTACCTCATTCCTGTTAATTGCTGTCTGCGCATTGCCTGTTTTGTCAGGCATAGTTGAAGAATTGTAAAATTGCGCAGGTACAGTCTCTATAACTAACAGAAAATTTTAGTTAAGTCACATAGATAATTAGGCTTAAAATGAATTTTTTATGTCAAAGTTGGTGCAATAGCTAAGCACCATTGCACCAATATGAAAAAGAGGGTGAATTGCTGTGATTAGTGTGTGGTGCCAGCGGCTACTTTGAGATCAGGTTCGCTTGAAAGTCCATTTTTTATCAATAGCTTGAGTGCATCAACAACCGTTGTTTGACTCATGCTCGGTGCACCACCGTGGTGCGTAGCTTGCTCTGGCAAAAATGGAATATGGATAAAGCCACCTCGGATTGATTCGTCATTCTCACCAAAATGGCGCGCTATGTAATGAAGTAAGCCAAACATCACATGATTACAAACATAGGTACCAGCTGTATTTGAAACTTCAGCCGGAATACCTGCTTCAACCAAGCCTTTAAACATAGTTTTGATAGGTAGCTTGGAAAAATATGCAGCGGGAGCATCAGTAATTATGGCAGTATCAATGGGTTGGTTACCTGCATTGTCGGCAATGCGGGCATCGTCGATATTAATGGCGATACGCTCAATTGAAATATGAGAGCGGCCGCCTGCTTGACCAATGCACAATACTAAGCTTGGCTGATGTTTTTCTATCGCTTGATATAAGTGTTCAAGGGAGCGGCCGAACTCACAAGGCAACTCTACACATTCAACCTGGTGGTCATTAATGCTTTGACCATGTAATTGTTTTACCGCTTGCCATGATGGGTTAATACTTTCTCCACCAAAGGGTTCAAAACCCGTCAGGAGCACGGTCTTTAATTCGGTCTTGGTCTGTTTAGTCATTAAAGATCACTCCGTACATTAAGAAAATATTGATAATAAGCAATGCAATGGCCGTTGGGATCTGCACTTTAATAACTTGATATTTGTCTTTTAAATCAAGCAGTGCGGCAGGCACAATATTAAAGTTCGCAGCCATTGGCGTCATCAGCGTACCGCAGTAACCAGAATACATACCTATGGCAACAAGCGGTGCTGCAGCGGCGCCATGGCCTTCAATTAAAAACGGTAGGGCGACACCCGCAGTCATCACAGGGAAAGCCGCAAAGGCATTACCCATGATCATGGTAAATAGCGCCATACCAACACAGTACAACACCACTAACATAAAGCGGTTATCTGGCGAGATAAATAGCTTCACAAGATCTTGAATGGCAGTGCCGGTATTAGCCACGATAAAGACACCACCTAACATGGCGAGCATTTGCGGTAAAATGGCCGCCCAGCCAATTGAATCTACCAAACGGCGCGATTCAGAGAGTGCTTGGAAAGGCGAGCCTGAGGTAAAACGCCAAGCAACAATCAGTGCAACACCACATGCGAGGGTGAGTGAAGCAAGCGTTACATGTTTTTGGTCAAATAAATACACCTCAGCAATGTTCACATTACTTAAAAGCAAAGTACAAATAACAGTAACCACTGGAATTAACACCGCGGGCACAAACAATTTATTGCCTATTCGCTTGGCATCACTTTCAAGTTGCTCTTCTGAAGGTTGATGGTATGAGCCCATCGAGACTTTTCCAAAGCCAGCAAGTAAGGCAATGGCGATGACACTAAAGCCAACCCACTGATAGGTGAGAGAATCGCCAATTAATTGTATTGAGAGATCACCAAATAAAAATACATTACCAAACAAGAACCAAAATAGGGCTGTGGTGTATTTTTGCGGATGCTGTTTATCTTGTAAGGTTTTAACCACTAAAAACATCACAACAAAGCCAATCAAAAGATAGATGTTTTCAATTGAAATAATGGCTGTGCTATTCACTGTATTCTCGTTTACTGGGGCACTCATGATAATGCCCCCTCAGCGTTTTTCGTTTGCTGTGATTTATGCTCTGCAATGAGGTTTCTAATTTTTGCTTCAAAGCGCGCAAGACGGAACAGGTGAACGATTAAAGCGGCGATAGCAGTTGGAATAGCCCAAAGACCAATGTGAAGAGGCTCAATGCCCGCAATGCCATTTTCTTTTAAGAAGGCGTCCATCAAAAGTACAGCGCCAAAAGCAATAAAGATATCTTCACCAAAAAACACCGCGATGTTGTCGCAAGCCGCGGCGTGGGCACTAATTAAGTCTTTAATTGGTTTAGGTAATTCACCATGCGTATTCGCGGCGGCACCTAATGCCATAGGGGCAAGTAATGGGCGAACTGTTTGCGCTTGGCCCGCTAGACTTAAAAGGCCTAGCGCCGCAGAGCATTCACGTACCACAAAATACATGCTTAAAATACGGGCGGTTGTAGCGCCTTTAATGTTAGCAATCCAAGTTTTTGCTCGCTGCTGCAGACCGTAGCGTTCTAGAATAGCTATCACAGGCAAGATAAGTAAAAAGCTAGCGAGTTGGCGGGAGTTCATAAACTTTTCGCCAAAGGTTTCGATTAAGGCGATAAAGTCCATGTCTACAGCTATACCTGTGGCAAGACCTGCCGCGGTCACAACCAGTAGTGGGTTGAACTTTAGGGCAAAGCCAACCACAACGACTAGAATGCCAATCAGCGGCATATAGTTTAAATCAAACATGATGTTACTTCTTATTTTCTAATTGTTGTTTTGCGATTTTGAACCGCGTTATTTCTTGTTCTTGTTTTTTCAATGCAGTGTTAGCCACATCAAAATCTACCAGCTCAAAGCGACAAGTTTTAGTTGGCGCTAATTGGCTAAAATGACGTAAGTCTGCTTGGATCACAGAGGCAATAATTGGGTACCCACCTGTTGTTTGGCAGTCATTGAGCAAAACAATCAGGGTGCCTGTTGGCGGTAATTGAATAACGCCGGGGTGAACACCTTGCGAATCAATGCTTTTTTGGTGCGTTAACAATGAGGAGTGTTCTAAACGGGCACCCATACGATTACTCAAGTCGCTGATCGTCCAAGTTTTCGATAAAAGCTGTGCTAAATAATTCTCTGGCAAGATATCACAATGTGGGCCTTTGAGTACTCTTACCACGTTTGTATAGTCAGAGGGTTTTACAGCCAGCTCTAAGCAAGGAGCTAAGCTTTCAGAGAATGGAATGCAGTCAGCTTTTTGAAGCGTGTTTCCTTCAAAACCACCAAATTTGGCTTGGCAGTCGGTACTGCGAGAGCTCATCACTTTCAGTACATCGAAACCATGCTCTACACATAAATAGGCGCGTAAAAACTCTGGGTGACTGGCAAATTTTATGATGTCGCCCGCTTTTGCATGGTAACGCCATCCTGGGTAGAGGGCTTTTGAATTGAGCTTTGCATTCAGGTTGCCCCCTGTAATGGCAAAATTACATGGCTTAGTAAATTCAAATTCAGCTAAACCAACAGTAATCTCAATACAGGCGGCAGTTTCTTTATTACCCAGTAGTGCATTGCCTGCCTTTAATGCGATTGGATCTAGTACGCCAGATTGTGAGACACCTAAATGACGATGACCTTTACGACCTAAATCTTGAATGCTGCTGAAAACGCCGGGTTTGATCACTTTTAGCATTAGCGGTGCTCCTTAGGAATAAATCTCACAATATCACCGGGTGCTAACAAGCTTGGCGAATCAGCATGCGGCTCAAATAAGGGGTGTTCGCACCTGCCTATAAGGTGCCAACCTCCTGGAGAGCTAGACGGGTAAATAGCAGTAAGAGATTCTGCTATTGCAACACTGAGTGAAGGTACATACGCCCTTGGCGTGGCTTTTCGAGGCAACCTAAGTTGCTCTGGGAGCGATTCTAAATAACCAAATCCAGGTAAAAAGCCTAAAAATCCGACCTGATACTCTGTTGACGCATGTAATTCGGTGACTTGTTTTTGGCTTAAACCGGTAAGTTTAGATACCTCATTTAAGTCAGGACCGTATTCACCGCCATAGAAGGTATCGATTAGATGTGTCTTCGGTGTGAATGCTTCAGGTTCACTTTTTTCCCATAGGGTGATTAGCTGTTCTAACCAATAATCAGCTCGAGTAAAGTCATTGAGGTAGAAGGTAATAGATGAGTTGGCTGGAACTATGTCAAAAAAATCATTGGTATTGTTTGCGGTTTGTGCGAGCGCAAAGATTTTTTGTCGTATTTGTTGAGTAACTAATCCGTCAATTGATAGAACTAATGCTTGTTCGCTCAGTTGATAGCATTGCACGCAGGTCATGGTTGTTCCGATTATTATATTTATTTTCTTATTGTGTCATAACAGACAAGTATTGAGTACCTTAGCGACAAACCAATACAAAAAAACCACATCTATAAATAGATGTGGCTTTTTAGATGAACTGTTTTAACTGCTGCAGTTATTACTGCTTGTTAGTTAAAAGCCAGTTACTTAGCATACGAACACCATAACCTGTGCCGCCTGCTGGTATTTCATCTTTTGCAGAGTTAGTTAACGCGTTACCCGCGATATCTATGTGTAACCAACGTGTATCACCTGCAAAGTGTTGTAAGAATGATGCTGCAGTTGTTGCACCTGGGCCACCTGAACCGATGTTTGCGATGTCAGCAATTGGTGACTTAAGCATGTCTTTGTAGCCTAATGGTAAACGCCATACTGGCTCGTTTACTTGCTTACCAGCAACAGTGATTTGGTCAACTAGCGTTTGGTCATCTGAGAAGATTGCAGAGTAACGGTTCCCTACTGCACGGATCTTAGAACCAGTTAGTGTTGCCACATCGATCATGATCTCTGGTTTGTAGTATTCACGTGCGTACCACATAGCGTCACTTAATACTAAACGACCTTCAGCGTCAGTGTTTAATACTTCAACACTAATGCCTTCAGCCGTGCGAAGTACATCACCTGGAGCGATTGAGTTTTCTGAAACCATGTTTGCAGCCATACCCATAACCGCAACTACGTTTACGTCTGCTTTGCTTAGTGCCATTGCTTTAACAGTACCAAGAACCGCTGCAGCACCTGCCATGTCAGATTTCATGCGGTTGATAGATGAACCAGTTTTGATGCTGTAACCACCTGAATCGAATGTAATACCTTTACCAACAAGTGCGATTGGTGTGCTTTTATTACCTTCATAATGTGCAACAACTAGACGTGAACCGTCTTTAGAGCCACGACCAACACCTTCAAGTGCGCCCATACCAAGCTCTTTAAGTTTTGCAGGCTCTAAAATAGTTACTTTAACGCCGTATTGCTCAAGCTCTTTTGCTGCTTTTGCGAAATCAACAGGCGTCATTTCAGTTGGTACTTCAGACGTTAGGTCACGTGCTAAAAATACACCTTTTTCGATGTTTGCTAGTTGCTGGTACGCTTTCGATGCTGCTTTTTTGTTAGCTACATCGATGTTGTAAGTTACGTTGAATTTGTTTGGCTTTTTTTTGTATAGCTCAAACGTGTAATCACGTAAGTTTGCACCGTGTGCAAATTGTGCAGCAAGGTCAGCGTTGCTAGCTGCGCCTTTTACATCTTCAAACGCGATTGTCGCTTTATTTACTTTTTTACCTTCAAGTTTAGCGTGTAAGTTAGCACCAAGCTTAGCCATTTTTGCTGAGTCAAGCTCGTCTTCGTCACCTAAACCAACCACTAAGATGCGGCCGTAATCGCTATCAATTGGCGCGATAACTTCTAATGTTTTACCGTAAGCACCTTTGAATTCAGCTGTTTTGATAGCGCGATTGATTTGTTTTTTGGTATCTCTATCTAAGAAATCAAATTGTGTTGCTGCTTCGCCTGCTTGGAAAACAACAAGCGCATCACCCTTGCTTAATTTAGAGTTGAAATTGAAGTCTGCTGCAAATGCGCTTGAAGCAGAAACTGCTAATGCGATTGCACTGATCTGTGAAACAAATTTCATAGTACATTCCTAGATAAATAATTTGTTGGCTTTTTACATTAAATTCGAAAAAAAAGACACTCAATGTCGTTAAATTTACGAGTTTAAACGGTGGATGAAAGTAAATTCACACCCACAAGGTCATAGTTAATAAGTTTCAAGCACATTTTAGGTCAATTAAATGAAAGTAATAGTTACGATTTTGTCTGGGTTGTTATTTTTTCCTCTGTTTTCAAATGCAATGGATAAAGACAATGCAACTTCTCACATTCAAACATTGGTGCTGGGTTCGGGATGTTTCTGGGGGGCTGAAAAAGGTTATGAGCAGTTAGAAGGTGTGCTAGACGCTGAGTCTGGTTATGCAGATGGCCGTGGCTTTAAAGCAACCTACAAAGAGATCATTAAACGTAAACGACGTTTTGACGACAACAATTATGCCGAAGTCGTGAAAGTAACTTATAACGCTAATGTTATCAGTACACGTGCATTGCTTGAGCACTTTTTTGAAAAACACGATCCAACGCAAGAGAATCGGCAAGGAAATGACATAGGCACCCAATACCGTTCTACTATTTTGTACAATACACCTGAACAGCTTTCAGTGATTGATGATGTAAAAACTGAATTTCAGAATTTGTTAAATAAGGCTGGGTATGGAGAGATAAAAACGCAAGTCAAACCACTTGAGCAGTTTTATCGTGCTGAAGAATATCATCAAAATTATATTGCTAAAAATCCAAATGGCTATTGTCCTGATCATTCTACTGGCGTGACGTTTAAGCAGGCAAAGCAAAGTAAACTTGATAACAGTTCATTGCTGGTGGGCAAACAAGTTGTGATTATTGACTCTCGTAATTACTGCCCTTATTGTGAAAAACTTAAATCTACCGTGCTAAATGACTATCAAGGTACAATTCCTTTAACCTATCGCTATGCAGATCAACTTGGCGGCTTAGTAGTCCGTTCTGCAACTTGGGCAACTCCTACCATTTTATTCTTTGAAAATGGTAAAGAAGTGGCTGGTTTTCAGGGTTTTATGACTCGTGAAGACTTTTATCAAGCGCTCGGTGCATTTAAATTTGGTGAATCTGAAGCCTATAAAGTTGCTTTTAAAAAAGGAACGGACAGGCCGTTTTGCAAAGAATACGACTTGTTCAAGAAAACAGGTGAGGGCGTGTTTATTGATAAACTAAGCGGTGCACCATTATTTGAAACATCGAAACGTTTTAACTCTGGTACAGGTTGGCTGTCGTTTACTCGCCCTGTAAAAGACAGTGTTACCTACCATGACGATAATAGTTTTGGTATGCAACGTATTGAAATACGTTCTAAATCAAGTGGTATTCACTTGGGGCATGTTTTTAAAGGTGAAGGTCCAAAAGGAAAGGATAGGTACTGCATTAATGCCACTGTACTTGAATTCAAAGCAAAGTCTTAAACTAGCAGGTTCTTAATGATAGAAGTTAAATACTGCTGATTAAATTAACGATACGGTTTTTAGTTTATATCGTATACTCAATAGACCAGACAAGGTATATCTCGAAGTGTATGACATTTTCACTCTTGATTAGTTTAATTAAATAATGGTGAGTAGTTTGGACCAAAGTTTATTTTTGTTGACAGCCCATAGGCAATTTAACCGCTTACTCAGTGACTTGGCCCTTAGCTCTGAGATTTCGCCTTTTTTAATTGAAGTCATTAAAACAGTTGAGCAGTTTCTACCAGGCAGTAAGGTATCTATTCTTACTCTTAACAAAGAGCAGAATACATTACACAGTGGAGCTAAAAATAGTTTACCTGACTTCTATAATGACGCTATTGAAGGTGTGAAAATAGGTGAAAACGTTGGAAGTTGTGGCGCAGCGGCATTTTTGAATAAACCCATTATTGTTGAAAATATTAATACACATGAGAACTGGAAACCATATATAGCGCTTACTCAACAAGCAAACCTTCATGCATGTTGGTCTATTCCTTTCACAGACTCTCAAAATGAGGTAATGGGTACGTTTGCGATTTACCATCATGAAGTAAAGTCACCAACAGAAGCCGAGGTTGAAATTGTAAAAGTTGCAGCTCTGATAACATCGGTTGCAATAGAAAAGTTAAAGCTAGAAGAACAATTAGTATTTAGTGCAACG
The DNA here is from genome assembly GCA_964479805.1 of uncultured Pseudoalteromonas sp. Lineage (GTDB taxonomy): Bacteria > Pseudomonadota > Gammaproteobacteria > Enterobacterales > Alteromonadaceae > Pseudoalteromonas. Next base: position 17,745 of record CAYZOE010000021.1, read on the forward strand.
CACGATGAACTTACTCGTCTTCATAATCGAGCCTTTCTTAATGAAGCAGGTGAAAACTTTTTATCACTTTGCGTCAGAAATAAACTGAATTGCTCTGTACTGTTTATGGATCTGAACAAATTCAAACGCGTTAATGACGAGTTAGGCCACAAAGCTGGAGATGAATTACTTGTTAACGTTGCAAAGATGATCAAACAGCAAACTCGTGAAAGCGATATTTCTGCAAGGTTTGGTGGCGATGAGTTCATTATCATAATAGAAAATACTTCATACAATGATGGTGAGTTAGTGGCAAAACGCTTACATCAAACAATTATTGATAATGTTTCTGAACAAATATTAGCGCTTGGCTTTGGAGTGAGTATTGGAATCGCAAAGATGGCAGCGAATGAGCATCAATCACTTAATAAGCTGATCCAAATAGCAGATGAAGCCATGTATTTTGCCAAGCAAAATAGTCTAGGTGTTTTTACAAATAGGGGATAGTGGAGTTCTGAAATGAGTTGGTACAACCGAGTGGATTCGAACCAC
>CAYZOE010000021.1:18375-51473 GCA_964479805.1 uncultured Pseudoalteromonas sp.
CGACCCCTACCATGTCAAGGTAGTGCTCTAACCAACTGAGCTACGGTTGTACAATAGAAAAATTGGTACAACCGAGTGGATTCGAACCACCGACCCCTACCATGTCAAGGTAGTGCTCTAACCAACTGAGCTACGGTTGTACAATGCTAGGAAGTTCCTAAGCAACGGCGGCTAATATATAGCGCTGAAATAAAATGTTCAAGCGTTGAAGCTAAAATTTTGTTTAATTGCAGTTTTTTTGTTCATAACGGTCTAATGTCACACGCTTTGTAAAAATTTTGCCACCAAATAACGTGATTTTTACTGCTTATTTTTAACTGATTGAGTAATGAGTTGTTATTTTTGACATCGACTAGTTTTGCCAGTTCAGGATAAGCTTGCCACAATTCAAACAATATGGGTGAGCTCTTCTCGAGTAGACCTGTTAGGTCAGCCTGATACCCCTGAATTTTATTTAAGTAAAATTTGTTGAAAATTGTATTTAGAATTTGCGCATCTTTTTTATTTTTACCTTCTTTACATACCGTGTTCATGTAATCAAAGTCGGAGATCCAAGTAGTAATTTGTCGGTTGTATGTAATTTGAACCTGAGCGCTTGATAAAAGTTGTTTAATAAATCGATTTTGATGTAACTTTTCTAACGATATGGTGATTGACGATGCATCAATAAAGTCAGGTTTTTGGTTTGCTATTTGTTTGCGTATGTTTGCTAAATTATCTAACGCCTCTAAAGCGCTAGCACTACTGTACTGATTACTGTCTACTGGTAGAAAGTCACTGGTTAGCTGTAATAATCCTTTTAATTCAGCTTCATTGAAAAGCATATAATCAAATTCACGCATTAGGTTTTGTTGTTTTTCAAATGTTGCGTTATTTAGAGTATCTTTTAACGCTTCATCCTTGGTAAGCGGATCATTTAAACAGTCATTAGCAAATTTGATGAACTGAATTTGATATTTGAGACGCTCACTTGCAACTTGCGTTTTACCGAGCTGATTGTTTCTTTTTGCAACTAAATTAGAAAGCTTACAGTGGTCAAGTGAACCTAATTCGAGTATAGAAATTTGAAACTGTGATTCAAGCTGTGATACATCAGGCACTTGAATGTTACTTAACACAGGCTTGTCAGGTGTGTCGCCCAATACGGTTTTTAAGCGCGCTTTGTAATCTTCATTAATGTCAACAGCGTGCTCAGTACACGCTGACAAAATTAGAAAACTACTAATCAGAAGCCATTTTTGCAAAACGAATCCTCACACTAATTAAGAGTAAACAAGCGGCAACAGATAAACCAACGATTATGCCAATCCAAAACCCTTTAGCACCCATGGGTTCAACTAGCCAGTTTGTCTTTGCCAACACGTACCCTAACGCGAAACCAATTAACCAATATGACACAAAAGTAATACCCACAATAGGTTGTGTGTGTTTAAGCCCTCTCAACACACCACTTGCGGCAACTTGAAGCGCATCTGGTAATTGATAAAAACAAGCTAAAATTATGATCCCCATAGCCAACTGAGCAACTTGCTCATTTTGAGTATACAAGTAAGTAACTGGCTCTCTTAGTATAAATGTAACGAATGCGACAAAGAAAGCGATCATTGCCGCCAAGCAAAAACTCGTAAAAATCGCTGTTTTAAGTTGTGTATACGCTTGTTGGCCTGACAGGTTACCAACACGGATCGCGATTGCCATAGAGAGGCTTAAAGGCATCATAAATAATACAGCTGTTACACTTGCTGCTATTTGATGTCCGGACACCATTACAGCTCCCAGATCAGCAATAAATAATGGAATACATGCAAATAAAGTGACTTCAAAAAATGTTGCCATCGAAATTGGGAAACCAAGTTTAATAAGATAAAGTATGGAGTTAAAGTTTGGCTTTTCAAAGCGGCTAACCAGCCATCGGCCATTCAATTTTCTGCTATTGAAACTGTAGATAAATTGGCTGAATGCCATCGCACATGCCACTAGACTTGTCGCCACACCACAACCAGCTGCCCCCATTGCAGGCATGCCTAATTTTCCGTAAATAAAAATATAGTTAGCAATTATGTTTACAAATAAACCGATAATGCTGATGTAAAAAGTCACTTTTGTGAGTCCGATGCCTTCTGACACGTTCCGATAAACGTTAAACACCAGAAAGCCAAGAACCCCCCATTTTACATACTCAATATAGTCTTGTGAGGTGTTAATGATTTCAGCTTTTGCACCAAGCTTAGAAAAAATAAAAGGAGTGATAAAAGGAAACAAAAAGACAAGGGCACTTAATATGGCAACTAAAAATAAGCTTTGTTGAAAGTAGTGCTTTATACCTTTTTTGTCTTTAGCGCCATGGCAGTGCGCAACTACACTAGTCAACGCCAGTAATATCCCCTGTAAAGAAAAGATAACAGGGTTTAATACCCCTGTTGCTATCGATAAAGCTGCAAGATCATTGGCACTAACTTGACCAGCCATCATAGTGTCTACTACAGACATCAATACAAGAATGATCTGTGCAAAAAATACAGGTGTTGCAAGTTGTAAAAGGCGTTTGGCTTCCCAAAGACTAAATTTCATAATGTATGATGGTAAAAAACCTGATTCTAATCTGCTAATAAATCATAAGCTAATAAAAGAGATAAATAACTTAAATGATCGCTTACTGCAGTTGTTTCGTTCCTGTATGATTGCCTTATTACGATAGAGGAGTATTCATGTTTACAGGCATTATTCAAACAAAAGCGAGTGTAATTTCGACAAACCTTGATGGTGGTGTGCTCAGACTGGTGTTGTCAGTTGGATCTGAATACTTACAGCATCTTGATTTAGGTGCAAGTATTGCGATTAATGGATGTTGTTTAACTGTCGTAAGTTATGAATTAAATTCGCAAGATGTGGTTGGGCAAGTTACTTTTGATGTGATCGAAGAAACGCTAAAACTGACGAATCTTGGCGAGTTAAAACGTGGGATGTTTGTAAACTTAGAGCGTTCGGTGACATTTGGTACCGAGTTAGGTGGTCATATAGTTTCTGGGCACATTCACTGTAGTGCTGAAATTGAAGATATTGTTGTGAATGAGAGTAATTGCAAAATCTTACTTGATTTACCTAAAGAGTGGCTGAAGTACATAGTATATAAAGGTTTTGTTTGTATTAATGGTGCAAGTTTGACGGTTGGAGAAATGACAGATACCGGATTTTGGCTGCACTTAATCCCGGAAACATTGTCAATTACCAACCTTGGAATTGCCCAAATTGGCGATAAACTCAACATTGAGGTTGACCAGCAAACATATACGATAGTAAATACAGTAGAAAAATACATGCAAAAGCATATTCAATAATATTTACTAGGCGAACAGATCTAAAAGATCTGTTCGTCATCACTGTCTACATGTAACTCTAATTTATTCTGAGCATAGTCAATATGCATATTCAAGTGGATGGGGTTACAACAAGCAGCACAATCTTCATACATATCTTGGTCGCCTGCGCTTGCGTCTAAACTAACAAATACATGGTGTCCACAATGTGGGCAGCTAATACGTTGTTGATATAAAGACTTCATAGAAGCCTCCATAAATCAAAGAATGTAATTTAAATATAGCAGCTGTCATGAAAATTACATTGTTGTTAAAAGCTGTCTAATTTAGAGCTGTTCAAGTATGTGTTTTATTTTCTCTTTCGATTGGTTTATGTAATCTCCAGAGAAACGGTTTGCTAATACTAAAAGCGGGTAGAGCTGATAAATTTCTTTTAAAATGGGCGATAGATTTATAGCAGAGACTGACTGATACCCTGCATAAAACTCATCAGGCAAAGTAGCAAATAGTTCTGCAGTTGCTATATCGACAAGTTTATCTCCGTAATAGCAAGCAGGGTCAAGCAACATGGGCTTACCGTGATAGAAACGAATATTTCCTTTCCAAAAGTGGCCATGTAATAAAGACGGTGTAATGTGATGGGGGATATGAGGTTTTATGATATGTACAAACTCATTAATATCAACCAGTTTTATCGCTTGTTCAGATAAAAGTTGAAGTTGCCAGCCAAGACGCTCTTCAGCAAAGAATATGTGCCACTTCTTGTGCCACTGATTGGGCTGAGGTTGTTCAATAACATAATTGTCTTCATCTGAACCAAACATTTCTTGCTCACATTTTATGTGCATTTTCGCCAAGGTTTGCCCGCACAAATACCAATTATCATGTGATGATAAATCTTCAAGAAATTCTAAAACGATAAACGCAAACTCTTTTGAAGTGCCCAGTGCAATTGTGTCAGCAATGATGAAATCAGAATCTCTGGTGAGTATATCTCTTGCGCGCTTTTCTGCTTCGAAAAGTTCAATTTGACCGATAGGGGCTACTTTAACTAAAAAACAGTGGTTACTATCAGAAATCTTATAGTGTTTAAAAGCAGAGTGTGTAGTTATTGCATGTTTTTGGGTTAATTCAAAAGGGGTATGAATGGCCGCGGAGACTTGTTGCTTGACACATTGCCACATAATACAGCTCAACTTTTTCGATTTGAATATTAAAACTATGGTTTAAATTTCAAATAACTCAATAAAAAGTAACAAAATATCCTCGATATTTTTGATTGAATCTGTATTTTGCGTGAAAGCATAGTTACAATCCATGCCCTTAACATTGGAGGACAAATGAATAAGAGCTACATTACTAACATAATTGCATGTTTACTGGTATTCATTGGCTATTTTTACCCTCAGTCGATTCTATTCTCTGTTGGTATATTTGCCTTATCTGGTGCAATGACAAACCTTATCGCAATCCATATGTTGTTTGAGAAAGTCCCATTTTTATATGGCAGCGGTGTGATCACGCTCAAGTTTAAAGAATTCAAAGCGTCAATACGAACACTCATTCTGGAGCAGTTCTTTACCAAAGAAAAAATAGAGTCGGTACTATCAAGCCAAGGTGACGTAGATCTTAAACCTGTTATTGAGAAAGTAGATTTAAGCCCGGCATTTGATAAGCTAGTGACTGTGATTGAAGGGTCCCAATTTGGTCCTATGCTAGGTATGTTTGGTGGTAAAGAAGCCTTAGAGCCAATGCGTGAGTCATTCACTGAGAAGATGCAAGGGGCGATCATTGAAATAACCGATGAAGAAAAATTTAAGCAGTTGCTGAAAGACGAATTATTTAGTCATGGCGGATCGGACAAAATATTCTCAACCATTGAGAAAGCGGTCGATGGCAGACTCGCTGAATTAACGCCCGTGATGGTTAAAGACATAATCCAAAATATGATCAGAAACCATTTGGGTTGGTTAGTTGTTTGGGGCGGAGTATTTGGCGGCTTGTTCGGTTTAGTTGCAGCAGTTCTGAGTTAGAAAATAGAATGCGTCAAATAAAAAAGTTTGACGCATTATGTTCGTAAAGCATATGTAACATATCCGCAATTATCTTGAACCAGCTATAACAAGTACTTTATGTTTACGTTTAACTGCTAAATCTCGAATTGTTGTGACAGTGTTCAAATCTAGGTTGAGAAATTTTGCACTGTTATTCAAATCATAAGTTGCAGCAAATTTAGCGACGCTTAAATTATTACAGGTTAATTTGTCTGCTAGCGAATGCTTTTTAATACGCACTTCTTTCATTGTTTGTGAGAGTTCTAGCTTGTCGTCTTTCGCAACTGCAATACATAGTTGAGTGCTAATTGAGTTATCAGCAGCTGTAAATTCGGTTGCATTTACGTTAGTAGCTGCAAATGTCGATGTTGCCAGAAGTAAAGTAGCACCTAATGTAGTTAATTTATTCATCATTTTGCTCCATGTGTTTATGAGATACAGGTTTAGTATTACCTCTTCTTAAACAGAATGCTGTAAAACAAAATCGACAGAATGTAATGAAATGTGTGGAGTGTTAGAAAAATAATAAATGTATGTTTATATTGAATTTATTTATGGAAAATGTAATTTTACAAGAAAAATATTTCTTCACTTTCATTGTTGTTAACAAGCTGTTTTCATCATTTGTACCTTATATTATCCGAAAATATTTATTTGCAACGGTGAATGGCAAAATGTGTCATTTACGACATACTTTTTTATAATTCTTACAAATGAATGTTTAAACCTTTTATGTGATACCACTCTTCAATAATATTTAATTATTTTGAGGTACTAAAACTTAAGCCGCTTCGTTGTAAATTTCTATTTTAGGAAACTAAATAAGAAATATTCGTTTTGCTACTGACAATTTTCTTGTTTCAAAATAGAAAATTCAATTGAGAGGATTGGTATAAGCTGGGTATGCGCCGTAAAAAATGTAATATTTCATCGTAAATCATTGCAGTGGCAGTTACACACGTCGTAACCTATTAGTGACAAACTACAATAAACAAACTGAGATAACCTTATGCAAAAATTTGCAATGTCTACGGTTGTACTTGCGCTTGCAGCAGCTCTATCTGGATGTCAAGATAAAGAACCGCAAAAAGCGTTTGTATCAATCGAAAAAAATCCATATCCGAGCACTTATAACCCAGTATCTAATAAATCAGTGTTAATTACTGATGCGACGGTGCTTACAGGTACGGGTGAACGATTAGAAAGTGCGGATGTATATATTGTTGACGGTAAAATTCAACAAGTAGGTAAAGACCTAGCTGTTCAAGCTGATACTAAAGTGAATGCAGCTGGTAAATGGGTAACACCAGGTATTATAGATGTACACTCACATCTTGGTGCATACCCAAGCCCGTCGGTTGAGTCGCACCAAGACGGTAATGAAATGATCAGCCCGAACACCGCTGAGGTGTGGGTAGAGCACTCGGTATGGCCACAAGATCCAGGTTTTAACCGCGCTCGTGAAGGCGGTATTACCACACTTCAAATCTTACCTGGTTCAGCTAATTTATTTGGTGGCCGTGCTGTAACACTTAAGAATGTCCCAGCACATACCATGCAGGCAATGAAATTTCCTGAAGCGCCATATGGCCTTAAAATGGCGTGTGGTGAAAACCCTAAACGTGTTTATGGTAGTAAGGGTGTAGCGCCATATACACGTATGGGTAATATGGCTGGCTACCGACAGGCTTGGATCGAAGCGACTGAATATAAAGCGGCTTGGGAGCAGTATGAAGCCGCTTACAAGGCTGGTTTGAACCCAACAGCACCAGAGCGTGATATTAAATATGATACATTACGTGGTGTATTAGACGGTGAAATTCTAATTCATAATCACTGTTATAAAGCTGAAGAAATGGCGATGATGATCGACCTATCTAAAGAGTTTGGTTATCACGCAGGTACTTTCCATCATGGTATTGAAGCATACAAAATCGCTGATTTACTGGCTGAAAACGGTAACTGTGCGGCGCTTTGGCCAGATTGGTGGGGCTTTAAGATGGAAGCGTATGACATGGTTCAAGAAAACGTGGCTATCGTTGATGCTGTTAAGAACTCATGTGCTGTTGTTCACTCAGATTCAGACACGACAATTCAGCGTCTCAATCAAGAAGCTGCGAAAATCATGTACACAGCGAATCAAAATGGTTTCAACTTAACAGAAGAACACGCAATTAAATGGATCACTTACAACGCAGCCAAATCTCTAGGTGTTGCAGATAAAACTGGTTCACTTGAAGCGGGCAAACAAGCTGATGTTGTAATTTGGGATAAAAATCCGTTCAGCGTATACAGTAAAGCACAAGAGGTTTATGTTGATGGTGCAAAAGTATATGACCGTAACGACGAAAAGTATCAAGCAGTCAGTGACTTTATGTTAGGTCAGCGATAGGAGTAAAGCATGAAAAAGTTTAATTTATCTTTGTTAACAGGTGCTTTACTTACGAGTTCAGCAGCATTTGCACAAGTTACTGCAATCACTAATGCCACAGTTCATACGATGACTGATAAAGGTGTACTCAAAGATGCAACAGTTTTAATCGAAGACGGTAAAATCATTGCCATCAACCCATCATCAGTTACAGCAGATATTACAATTGATGCACAAGACAAAATCTTAACGCCTGGCTTTATTGGTTCAATGAATCAAGTGGGTCTTGTTGAGGTGGGGGCTGTTTCACGTTCAAACGATGGTTATGACAAAAAAGCGAGTGCAATGTTTGATGCAAGCACAGCGTTCAACCCTCGCTCTTCGTTAATTCCGTATGCGCGTAAAGGTGGTTTAACACAAAACGTGGTTGTGCCTTATGGTGGTGAGAGTATTTTCTCAGGTTTAAGCTTTGCAACAGATCTAAGCGGCAATTTTGAGAGTGTTTCAGCAACAGAGACTGCGTTGATTGTGCGATTAGGTGCGAAGAGTAGTGGTTCTCGTGCTGTGTCTTTAAAGCAGTTGGTTGATAAACTTGACGGACAACAAAAGAAACTCGCTAGAAAAGACAAAAAAGATGATAAGAAAGACGAGCCAAGCAAAGAAGAACAGGTGCTAACAAAAGTATTAAAAGGCGAACTTCCTGTGATCACTAAGGTATCTCGTGCATCAGATATTTTAGAGTTATTAAAGGTCAAAAAACAATTTGGCTTAAATTTAGTACTTTGGAATGCAGAAGATGCGCCTTTAGTTAAAGCTCAAATCTCTGAAAGCAAAACGCCGGTTATCTTAAGCGCGGTTAGTAATTTGCCTAGTGATTTTGATTCGCTACATGCAAGTCTTGAAACGGCGGGTGAGCTTGAAAAAGCGGGTGTTAAAGTTCTTTTAGCTGTGGGTTCAGACTCAAGCCATAACGTATATCAGCTTCGTTTTGATGCAGGTATTGCTGTTGCAAATGGCATGAGCTATGATGGTGCATTAAAAGCTGTAACAAGCAATATTGCAGATGTATTTGGTCTGAATGCAGGTAAAGTTGCCAAAGGTCAACGTGCTGACTTAGTACTTTGGAGTGCAGATCCATTTGAATTCAGTACAAGTATTGAATCGATGTGGATCAACGGTGAAAAAGTGAATAAAAATGATTCACGCCACGATAAGCTACGTGATCGTTACAATAAGACTTCAGATATGCCGAGAGCATATACTAAGTAAGGTTAAAAAAATGAGAAAGGGCTGATAATCAGCCCTTTTTTATAACTAAATCTTGATTAGATGTTTAAATACACCTCGCAGGTTTTGGTAGACCAGCTATTTTTGTCGCTTGTTTAGCTGGACCTTTTGGGAATAGTTTATATAAATACATACTATTGCCTTTATCTTCACCAAGTGCTTTGGCCATGGCTTTCACGAGCATACGGATTGCAGGGCTGGTGTTGTACTCTTCATAAAAGTCCCTGACAAAACGCACAACTTCCCAATGGGCTTCAGATAGCTCGATATTTTCTTCTGCTGCAATGATGGGGGCTAATGCTTCGCACCACTGTGTATGGTCAAGTAAGTAACCTTTTTTATCAGTTTCTATTTGGATGTTATTAAATTCGATCATATTACCAATTTACTGTGTTATTGGTGGAGATTAGCTCGACCCAAGTTGAGTCGTCAACTAAGTTAACAGCGTCTGAAGTTTCAATATTTCGAAGCTCAACACATGTTTTTAATAAATATATATCATTCACTTTCAGTGACGTAAACGCGCGCCAATCAAAGCAAGCATCACCGGTTAATAAAACCTGGTTAGCGTCACTTTGGATCAACTCAATTGTTGTAGCGCTATAGTTACTGAATGGCTTTGAGAAAATATGAACAGTACTCATGATAAAACCACCGTATGATCTTGCTTAGTAATTAGTGATTGCTGCTCTTCTAAAGAGAGTGGGGTGATCTCAATACTTAAATCATCACAACTCAGTGCATACTTTTTAAGGCTTTCAGCACACACATACACTTGTTCAATATCATAAATTTCAAGCGTCTTAAGAGTTTTAAAAAAATCTTTTAAACCTGAATTTGAGAGGCTGTAGCCAGATTTTAAAGCTAAAACAGCATCATCTTTAAGTAACCAACTGATATTTTGCTCAATGGCTGCGAAAATTAAGCACGTATCCAATGATTCGCGAATATGTATTTTATCGAACGGGGCTTTATTGCTGATGACTAAGATATTCTTCATTTGAATTGCACCCATTTATCAGCTTTTGCTGCCAACATTGAAAACTCAGCCAGACCTGCGACTTTAAAGCTACCCGTTTTATCAATATCAATGCCACGTTTTTCTGCTGCTGTGACGCACAGTAAAATAGGAATGTTTAAAGTATGTAGCGATTGCCAAGTCTCTACGAGAGGGAACTCGTCACTAGCAAGTTGAATATTTTGGTTGGCGTGATACACACCATCTTGGTACAAGAAAATACAATCAATCTGATGACCCACTTGTAAAGCAGCATCAACAAACCGTTTTAAAAGGAATACATTGTGGTGATCATCAACACCAGAATGCAGTGACAAGACGAAATTGCGCAAATTTTTCTCATAAAAAAAGCCCCAGATGGGGCTTATTTTAACAAAACTTATGACTTAGTCATCATTTGACATGCCAAGAAGTTGAAGTAGTGAAACGAACAGGTTGTAGATGTTTAGGTAAAGACTTACCGTCGCCATTACATAGTTTGTTTCGCCACCGTTAATGATACGGCTAGTATCAAATAAAATCATACCTGACATTAGCAATACAACAGCAGCGTTAATAGCCATAAACGCAACTGAACTACCAATGAAAAGGTTTACTAGGCTTGAGATTACAACCACGATTAAACCAACTGTTAAAAAACCGCCCATGAATGAGAAGTCTTTTTTTGTTGTTAACGCGTACGCTGAAAGACCGAAGAAAATCAGTGCTGTAGAACCTAGCGCTTGAGTAATAAGTAGGCCGCCATTCGGCATTGCTGCGTAGTGAGCAAGTAGAGGACCTAAACCAAAACCCATAATACCAGTGAAAAGGAACACTAGACCGATTGCTGATGATGAGTTGGCTTTTTTCTGAATTACGAAGATCAAACCAAAACCAATCAACGAGCAAACCAGGCCAGTGAAGCGTGGTAATGCCATTGTCATTGAAATAGCGGCAGTCACTGCACTAAATGCCAGTGTCATTGCCAGTAGGAAATAAGTATTTTTTAAAACCTTGTTCGTTTCAATTGTCGACATTACCGGTTTAGCGGCGCCGTACGAATGATTGAATGCCATGGTTAAACTCCTTAAATGAAACAAATGTTCCGATAAATGAACTACCTAAGAGTATCAAGTCTTATAAATGTGGGCAAATATAGTTAATCAAATACCCGATCGGTTTTTTTTGGGTTAAACACAACAAAAACCTGACTTCGATATGTCGAGTGACTATCTTCGCTGAAATAACGAACGTTATGTCCTTTTTTTGCTCGGTTAAACAAAAAGTTGAAAAAAAAGCTTCACAACTGTCTCAGCTTTCCCTATTATTCGCCCCGTTGCGGAGAGATGGCTGAGTGGTTGAAAGCACCGGTCTTGAAAACCGGCATACGTTAATAGCGTATCTAGGGTTCAAATCCCTATCTCTCCGCCACTAATTTTGACTTTTTGTGTGATCGAAAAGTTCCGACTTTGGAGAGATGGCTGAGTGGTTGAAAGCACCGGTCTTGAAAACCGGCATACGTTAATAGCGTATCTAGGGTTCAAATCCCTATCTCTCCGCCACTTATTTTATAAGTATTCAAGCCGCTAGTAATTTAGCGGCTTTTTTTTTATCTTTCATTTAATGAACTGATTTACATTTCGACTAAAGTCCACTGGATATTTATGCGTTTTCATACACTCTCTAATTCTTAGAATAAAAAGAATGGTGAGATTTAATGAAACAGCAATTGGCTAAAAGTGTTGCCTTGTCACTACTGGCTCCTGTGATTATAGGAACAGCGCTTGGCGTGTATTACGCTCTGAGTGTAAAAGGTGGAGAGGCAAAAATGTTCTTTTCTTTGTTGATTACTGCAGTTGCTAATGCGCATATAGTTGGACTTTCAATGGCCTTGTTCGTAGTGCCTGGGTATATGCTCATGTATAAGTATAATAAAGTACAGTTTTCCGGTGTATTGACTTTAGGGGTACTTGGCGGAGCTTTATTTAGTTTATTGTTTTCAACTTCAGCAGGTATGGTGTTTTTAGTTAATACAACTATGGCTGCGCTTGCCTCAGTTTTGTTTTTATATGGCTTAAGGCGCTTTAACAAGTAAGTAGTTTGAAAACTAATCAATTAATGCCCTATTTTTCAGTTTATTAACAGTTTTTCTGCTTAAAAGGTTTAAATTCTTAACGCTAAAGAGTACCTTAAGCATTTGAACATTTTATTTTGATGAGTCGAATGCAAAAAACAGATTTCTATCAATCTTTGGCAAAACAAGCTGAAGGCTTGATCATCGACGAAAAAAACGCAATCGCAAACATGGCAAACTTAAGTGCTTTGCTATTTACATCTTTAGATGAGGTTAATTGGGCAGGTTTCTACCTAATCGATACACCTGACGAATTAGTATTAGGGCCTTTCCAAGGTAACCCTGCATGTATCCGTATTCCTGTTGGAAGAGGGGTATGTGGAGCAGCAGCACACTCTAAAAGCACTCAGCTTGTTGAAGATGTTCACGCTTTTGCAGGGCATATTGCTTGTGATGCAGCGTCAAACTCTGAAATAGTAGTGCCTGTTTTCAAAAACGGAGAAGTTTTTGGGGTGTTAGATATTGATAGCCCGCTTCATGCTCGTTTTGATTTAGATGACCAAGCTGGTCTTGAGCAAATTGTGAAGATTTTTGAGGCTACACTTTAGTGAAAGACATTTTAAATGTACAAGATTATCTTTTTGCCACTCATGACGTTGGTGATTGGGAAGGAGAAGAAGAACAGGTAGCTGAAACCTTAAATGAATTAATTCATTTTGCCTGGGATATGCTACCTGATGATTTAGATTGTGAAACAATCGACAACTTGATTAACGGCATCTGGGAACACCTTCGTGGTGATTTAGCGCTAATTGAGGCTGAATTTGAAGAGTTAACAGATTGGGTTACTCACTATATTCATTCATCACTAGATGAACAGGTATAACAAATAGGTTAAACATGGAAACCACAAACAAGCTAAAAGACATTAACGAAGTACTGGAGTTTTTATTTAAAGAATTTCCTAACTGCTTCAAGAAAAAAGACGGAATTAAACCGTTAAAAGTTGGTATTTTTAAAGACGTTGCGGAGCGTATCGAAGGCTCAGAAGTTGTAAGTAAAACACAAGTTCGTCAAGCACTTCGAAAGTACACTTCAAACTGGCGTTATTTAGAGTCTGTAACTAAAAGCGAATTTCGCGTAGACCTAGACGGTAATGATGCTGAAAAAGTGGAACAAGAGCATATCGAACATGCTCAAAAAGCACTTGAAGAGAGCCGTGCGAAAATGGCTAAGCGTAAAAAGTCTCAGCGTCCTCGTCAACAAGACGGTGATACAAAATCTTACAAAAAGAAACCGCACGCACAATCACGCTCTAATGATAAAGGCGCTAGAGTTAACAAGAAACCTGTTGCCCAACAAGTAAAACGTAGCTCAGGAAAAGTTGAACCTTTGCCAGCTTCTGAAGTCAAGGTTAATAACAAAGTAAAAGTTAAACTTGGTCAGGCTCTTGTAAATGCGACCATAACTGAAGTAAACAAAGACGAAGTTCATGTTGAATTAGTAACTGGTATGCAAGTTAAAACAAAAGCTGACAGCTTATTTATCGTTTAAGGAGTAGTGTATGAGTAAAAAGTTTTCGCTCATTCCCGTTGTCGCTGCACTCATCTCTAGTGCTTCTTTTGCTGCAGTTGATGCTGTTACAGTAAAAGACATTCCCGTATTAAAGCAAGAGGCCCAGCATACAACTGCAAGTAAAAGGGTGACTAACTTATTTACTCGTCAGCATTACAAGCGATTTAGCTTCAATGACGCGCTGTCAGAACAAATCTTTGATAGATATGTTGAATCTTTAGATTTCAGTAAATCTATCTTTTTGCAATCTGATATTGCGCGATTTGAAGTGAACAAAAAGCAATTCGATGATGCCCTTATGTCAGGGAAGCTTGATTTTGCTTATGACTTATTTAACTTAAGCCTACAACGCCGCTTCGAACGTTTTCAATTCGCCATCTCGCTGCTAGACAAAGAAATGACTTTTGATAAAGAAGATGCATTTTACTATGACAGAGAAGAGGCTGAATTCGCAAAAACACAAGAAGAGTTGAATGAGTATTGGCGTCAACGTGTCAAATCTGATGCGTTACGTCTAAAGCTAACAGGCAAATCTTGGTCTGAAATTAAAGGATTACTTACTAAGCGCTATAACAATGCGCTAAAACGTTTAAGTCAAACAGACAGTGAGGATGCATTTCAAGTTGTGATGAATGCATTTGCGCGTAGCATTGAAGCACATACTTCGTATTTGTCCCCACGAAGAGCCGAACAGTTCAAGATGGATATGGATCTTGAGTTAGAAGGAATCGGTGCGGTTCTAGGTTACGATGAAGACTATACTGTTATTCGTTCACTTGTGCCTGGTGGCCCAGCAGATAAATCTGAGAAGATCAAAGCAGACGATAAAATTGTCGGTGTGGCGCAAGAAGGTGAAGAGTTTGTTGATGTTATCGGCTGGCGTTTAGATAATGTTGTAGATCTCATCAAAGGACCAAAAGGAACCAAGGTTAGACTTCAGTACCTTAAAGGTTCAGATACCCATGGAACTCCTAAAGTAGTTGAAATTGTTCGAGATAAGATCAAGCTCGAAGATAGAGCCGCCAAATCTGATGTATTCGAAGCCAAGTACTCAGACTTAACTTCAAAAATTGGTGTGATTGAGATCCCGAGCTTTTACAACAATTTATCTAAAGATGTTAAGGTCGAGCTAACCAAGCTTAAAGAACAAAACGTCGATGGTATTATAATTGACCTTCGTCAAAACGGTGGTGGTTCGTTATATGAAGCCACGCAACTTACCGGGTTGTTTATCGATAAAGGCCCTGTTGTTCAAATTCATACAGCTTACAACCGAGTTGAAGCACAGAAAGACCGTGATGGCATCACATTCTACGATGGGCCGATCACAGTGCTGGTTGATAGATATAGTGCATCTGCATCAGAAATTTTTGCAGCTGCCATTCAAGATTATGGCCGTGGAGTTGTAGTTGGTGAGCAAACCTTCGGCAAAGGAACTGTTCAGCAGCATAGACCGTTAGCTAAAAATTACGATTTATTTAGTAATGCTTTAGGTAGTGTGACTTACACGATTGCTAAATTCTATCGTATTAACGGCGGTAGCACGCAACATAAAGGTGTTGTACCTGACATATTACTTCCTTCGGCAATCGAACCTGAAGAGTGGGGTGAAAGCCAAGAAGACAATGCATTACCATGGGATAAAATTAAGCAAGCTAACTATAAGAGCTTAGATAATCTAAACTCGTTAGTAACATATTTAAATGAAAAACATGCACTACGAGTGGCTCAAGAGCCTGAGTTCAATTATGTGTTGACCGATATTGCTCGATATAATGAAGAAAAAGATAAAAACTTTATCTCTTTAGTTGAATCACAACGTTTAAAAGATAGAGAAGCGTCTGAGCAGCGTTCATTGGTTCGTACAAACGAAAGATTGAAACGTTTAGGTTTGAAGTCGATTGAAGATCTAGATGATGTGCCAGATGTGATATCAGAGCTTGATCCTTACCTAGAAGAGGCAGCCTTGATTACACAAGATTTGATCCAATATGGGCGTTTAGCAAAAAATAACATAAAGTAATAAGTCGATTTATACACAACGAAGGCGCTTAGGCGCCTTTTTTATTACTCTTAGCAATATGATTTGTTATTATTGGAATAAGAACGCAAATTTCAATATAAAGAATTGCAGTAAATTAACTTAGTTTATAGTCAAAGTATGTGAACTTTTGCTAAAACACTGATCAAAATTCAGTGCTTTAGCAAATATTCAACCATTGATACGCTATAAAAATAAAGTGGCACATAGCCAATAAAAAATTAATTAGAGCAAGGTCCACCTTGCCAGGAGAACCAATTGAAACAACAAAAGCAAGCATCATTTCTTGATGCATTTATTCCAATCTTTGTATTGGTCTGTCTATTAGGCTCTGCAGTTTATCTGTACGGTGATAATTCTTCATCAGGCCCTAATCAAATTGCGCTTCTATTTGCCACATTTACAGCTGCCCTTGTTGGTTTAAAAAATGGCTATACTTGGCGTTTATTAGAAGAAGCAATGATCAAAGGGATCACCTTGTCTTTGGGTGCAATATTAATATTATTGATGGTTGGTGCTTTAATAGGTACGTGGTTGTTATCAGGCACTGTTCCGACATTGATCTATTACGGTTTACAAATAATTAGTCCACAGTGGTTCTATGCCGCGAGTTGTCTGATTTGTGGCATTGTTGCAATGAGTATAGGTTCTTCATGGACGACTGCAGCGACCATAGGGGTAGCTTTACTTGGTGTTGCAACAGGTTTAGGTTTAGATCAAGTTGTCACAGCGGGTGCGGTAATCTCAGGCGCATATTTTGGTGATAAATTAAGCCCGCTTTCTGAAACAACGAACTTAGCACCAGCTGTCGCTGGAAGTGACCTTTTTGAACATATCCAACATATGCTCTGGACTACAGTACCAAGCTTTGTAATTGCAATGATTATCTTTGTTATCATGGGATTTAGTGCAGATGTCTCGAGTGATATTGGTCGAATTGATGATATCGTTTCTATTTTAAATACCAATTTCAACATAAATCCTATGATGTTGGTACCGTTAATCGTATTGCTTGTTTTGGCTTATAAAAAAATGCCAGCTTTCCCTGCAATTTCAATTGGTGCAGTGATCGGTGCTGCTTGGGCACTTATTTTTCAATCTGACCTTCTGGCAACGCAAGTTGATCTCTCTCAGGGCCAATTAGTTGGTTACTTCAAACTAGTTTGGGCGACATTCTATGATGGATTCGCTATCCAAACAGGTGATAGCAATATGGATGACCTATTAAGTGGTGGTGGTATGGCTGGCATGCTGACAACGACATGGTTGGTCATGACAGCTCTGATGTTCGGTGCCATTATGGAAAAAACTGGCTTACTGGAAGTATTTGTAAGAAGTATTCTAAGAGTTGCACGCAGTACCGGCTCTTTGATAGCGTCAACGATTACAACTTGTTTCGGAACGAATTTAATTGCTGCTGATCAATACATCGCCATTGTTGTACCTGGTCGTATGTTTAAAGAAGAATATAAAAAGCGCGGATTAAAGAGTGTGAATTTATCAAGAACACTCGAAGATGGTGGTACCATTACCAGCCCACTGATCCCATGGAATACATGTGGTGCTTATATGCAAAGTGTATTAATGATCAACCCACTCGACTACGCAGTCTATGCTTTCTTTAACTTAATTAACCCTTTCTTAGCAATAATCTATGCATATATAGGTATTAAGATTTTAAAGATTGAGCCAAAGCAATTAGACAAAGAACACGCATAATCCATGCACAATGGTTAGCCCTTCATAAGGGCTTACTCTTTTAAGGAATTCGATATGCAAAGCCAGCCTCAAGCTAAGTATTTAAAAGATTATCAAGCACCTTCTCACACAGTAACAAATTTAGAGTTAACTGTAGAGCTACATCCAACAAACACCAAGGTGGTCAGCAAAGCATTATATTCAGCAGTTCAAGCAGCCACTGAACTTTGCCTAGATGGTGTCGAATTGGATTTGATCTCGGTAAAAGTAAATGGTGAATTATTAGAAGACTTTACCCAAACTCAAACATCATTAAAGCTCAGTAATCTTCCAAATGAATTTACACTTGAAATATCGAATGCTATTTCTCCAAGTACGAATACATCATTAGAGGGTCTATATCTTTCAGATGGTGCATATTGCACTCAGTGCGAGGCAGAGGGGTTTAGAAAGATCACGTATTTCTTAGACCGACCCGATGTGTTAACTGATTATTTAGTCACAATTATAGCTGACAGAGATATTCCTTATTTATTGTCTAATGGCAATAAAATTAAAGAAGGCACTTTGCCGGACGGTCGTCAATTTACTAAATGGCAAGATCCACATAAAAAGCCGAGTTATTTATTCGCCCTTGTAGCCGGTGATTTTGATGTACTTAGGGACAGCTTTGTAACTAGAAGTGGTCGTACAGTTGCGCTAGAGATTTTTGTTGATAAAGGCAACTTAGATAAAACTCCTCATGCAATGGCATCACTAAAAAATGCCATGAAATGGGATGAAGAGCGGTTTGAACTAGAATACGATCTCGATATCTATATGATAGTGGCGGTTGACTTCTTTAATATGGGAGCAATGGAAAATAAAGGATTGAATGTCTTTAATAGTGCGTGTGTTTTGGCAAATCAACAAACGGCAACAGATCGTGATTATCATACAATCGAATCAATAGTTGGCCATGAATACTTCCATAATTGGACGGGCAACCGTGTTACTTGCCGTGATTGGTTCCAGTTGTCTTTAAAAGAAGGGTTAACAGTATTTAGAGATCAAGAGTTCAGTAGTGACCTTGGTTCACGCGCATTGAATAGAATCGACGCTGTTATGGCGATGAGAACACATCAGTTCGCTGAAGATGCAGGCCCAATGGCTCATCCGATACGTCCAGAAAAAGTGATTGAGATGAATAACTTTTATACTGTGACGGTATATAATAAGGGTGCTGAAGTCATTCGAATGATGCACACTCTATTGGGTGAAGCGAACTTCCAAAAAGGCATGAAACTTTATTTTGAACGTCATGACGGCCAAGCTGTCACATGCGATGATTTCGTTGCTGCTATGAGCGATGCAAGTGGAAAATGTTTAGAGCAATTTACACTTTGGTACCGCCAGTTTGGCACGCCATCGGTTCAAGTTGAAACTTCATACAATGCTCAGAAACAAACCTTCACATTAAAACTTAAGCAGATCCATGCTGAAAATGATCCTGTTTCTGAGCCATTGCATATTCCTTTCGCAATAGAACTGCTTGATGAAGACGGTAAGGTAATACCGCTAATTTCTAATGGTAAAGATTTCAATGCTGTAATTGAATTTAAAGAGATAAGCGCAGAATTTACTTTTGAAAATATCTCGTCTAAGCCAATGCCTGTTTTACTTGAAAACTTTTCATCACCTTGTGTTGTTCACTATGACTATGAAGCTGAAGAGTTGATACATATTTTGAAGCATGCTTCTAGTGATTTTACTCGTTGGGAAGCGGCTCAGCGTGCTTTCACGATGGAGATTAAGCAGGCTGTGGAAATTATGTCGGACAATGATTCTGTTAGTATTTCTGACACATTAATTAAGGCGCTAAAATCTATTGTTACTAAAGGAAACTCTGACAAAGCTCTTATTTCAGAGCTGATCAAACTGCCTAATCTTGACACTGTTAGTGCAGAGTTTTCAACTGTTCCTATTAGTGAGCTTGTTCATATTTATAAACAATTCGAACTTCAAATTGCGACACAGTTGCAATCAGAACTGACTGCTGCTTATGAAAGTTGTTTTGAGTCAGGTGAAATTAGTGCCGGCGCAGTTGCAGCAAGAAGTTTAAAATCAACAGCACTGTATTATTTAGCCCTTATTGAAAACGATGAGGTAACTGATTGGTTGCTTCTGAACAGTCAGCAAGAAAATATGACGCTGAAACTTGCTGCGCTTAAGGCAGTAAAAAATGCTGATCATGCACTTTCTGAAAAGTTAATATCACAATTCGATGCTCAATGGCGACATGATCCGTTGGTTATGGACAAATGGTTTGCAGTGCAGGCGACAACTGATAACGATAGTGCGATTGACTTAATAAAATCTTTGTATGAACACCCTTGTTTTGACAAATCAAATCCAAACCGAGTTCGTGCTCTAGTTGGACAATTTGCGCGTAGTAATCCTGCTCAATTCCATCGAATTGATGGTAAGGGTTATGAGTTACTTGCAGATTTGGTAATTGAACTTAATGCAATTAATCCACAAAATGCTTCGAGAATGTTGACGCCGTTTATGTCTTGGAAACGTTACGATCGCACACGTCAGCAATTAATAAAGGCTCAGTTACAGCGTATTGCAAGTATAGATAATTTGAGCGATGACCTGTTTGAAAAAGTGGATAAGGCGTTAAACGCATAAATGATAGAGTACTATTTTTATTTATCTTTAAGTTATGACGAATGCATGGCTTACTATCGTGGCGATTACGAGTATGTACAAGTAATTGAAGATGGTGGTAAAAGCATTCGTTTTCCCGCTACATATATTAGGCGTTTTGTCAGCTCTCTTGGCATAAGAGGGCGTTTCAGACTTTGTCTTACAGACGAAAATAGTTTTATTTCTCTTGATAAAGTGTCTTAAAAACAAAAACTGCCTGTTTATTAAGAACTTCAAATTTTGGGTGAATAACACTCAACAATTTAGAATAAAATATTATTAGTTTATTGTTCAGAGCATTAAATCGTCACAATTTTTAGAATAGGATTTGTTATAAAGCAGAATTACGTGTTATAAATTATCTGGTAAGACGTCTTACCATGAGTAAAGTCGTGTCCAGAACAAAAAAATAGTAACTTTTGGTTTAGTGGATTTGAGTTTTTGTACGTTCACTTCTAATGTTACTTCAATATAAAAACAACAACTTGATTAAAATAACCCGCATAGGGGGAACGCATAATGATTAAAAGAGCGCTCTTTGTTCCAAACAAAATAATGCTCGGCCTAGCGGCCACAGTTGCTGTAACAAGTACAAATGTTTCAGCTGCAAGTTTCCAAGTCGGTGATTTTGACATCACATTCGATTCAACGTTTTCTTACGGACAAAGTATTCGTGTAGAAGATCGCGACTTTCAATATATCGGTAAAAGTAATCATCCAAGATTTGATTGGTCTGGTTATAATGCCGGCCTAGGCAATACAAAGTATGGTTCTGCGCAAGTTTGGGCTCAGCCAGGCGCTTATTCAAATAATGGTGACGCTGGTAACCTTAACTTTGATTCTGGTGATACTTTTTCTCAACTTATCAAAGGTACTCACGACTTAAGTATCTCAAAAGACAATTGGGGTATTTTCTCTCGCTTTATGTATTTTAAAGATTTTGCGATGGAAGATGGTGATTTTGCTTACACCAACCCCGTGTCAGGTAAACAAGTAGACCCTTGCGCTGATAAACAAACTAAAGAACAAGTATGTTCTGATGTTCGTTTGCTAGATGCTTTTATTTGGGCCGACTTCGATTTGAATGACGGTCAAAACCCACTTTCTGTTCGTCTTGGCCAACAAGTTGTAAACTGGGGTGAAAGTACTCTTATCTCTCACGGTATCAATGTAAACCCTGTAGATATTGACCGCTTAAGAGCTCCGGGTTCCGAACTGAAAGAAGCATTTATTCCTGTAGGCATGTTCTGGGCTTCATTAGGTATTACTGAAAATGTAACACTAGAAGGCTTCTATCAGTATCAGTGGCACGAAACGCGTTTACCTGCATCTGGTAGTTATTTCTCTACTAATGATTTTGCATCTGAAAATGGTTACATGCAAAACGTACAGCTAGGCTTTACGTCTAACCCTGATATCGATTTACACCATTTAACTGAGTCGCTAAATAATCTTTATGCAGATGCTACAGCGGCTTTAATTGCTCAAGGCGTAGAGCCGACACCTGAATTAGTTGGTCAAACTGCTGCATCTATGTACATGGCTTATCCAACTAAAGTTGCGCTTAAGGGCAAAGGCTTAAACGGTAAGAGTGAACCTAAAGACGCAGGTCAGTATGGTATTCGTCTTGGCATGTTTGCTCCTGAGTTAAATGACACCGAATTTGCTCTTTATTATATTAACTACCACAGCCGTCGACCGCTAATTTCAGGTAAAGCTTCAAACTTCCAAGCTGATGCACTTGCACAAGACCTCGCTTACATCAATGCTAACACAATAGATGAAAATAACATCACAAACCTAAATGCTTTCACTCAAGCGACAATCACTTACCCTGAAGATATTAAGCTTTATGGTTTAAGTTTTAATACAGCCATTGGTGAAACTGCTTTCTCAGGTGAGTTCTCGTATCGCCAAGATGAACCGCTTCAAATTGACGACGTAGAGTTGCTTTATGCAGGTATGGCTGAGCAGTTAGCTTACTCAGGCCTTCGCGAAGATTTCAGCAGCCTATCTCAATTAAGTACAAAAGATGAGGTGAGTTACGTTAAACCAGGTGATGTTGCACAAGGTTATATTCTTCGAGACTCTATGCAAGTTCAGTTTACTGCAACGCACTTATTCGGTCCGCATCTAGGTGCTGATAGCTGGGCTGTAGTTGGCGAAGTTGGCGCAGTAACGATTAAAGATATGCCAAGCTACGACGAGCTTCGCTTGAATGTAGCCGGTACTGGCCGTAGTGGCACAATTGAAGGGTATCAACCATTCAAAGACAAAGGTGCTGATTATGATTTACTTCATGTGGCACTTTCGAATGGCCCAGAAACTAATCCATTCCCAACAGCGTCTTCTTGGGGTTATCGTTTAATCGCAAAGGGTGATTACAATAACCTTTTTGCAGGTGTGAACTTTTCCCCTCGAATTGTTTTCTCACATGATGTAAACGGTACGACACCAGATCCTATGTATCTATTTGTCGAAGACAGAAAGTCTTTAGGTATGACGATGAACTTCACTTATCAGAATGCTTGGTCATTTGACTTTAGCTACAACACATTCTGGGGTGGTGGTGCAACTAATACCTTTGCAGACCGCGACTTTGTCTCTTTCAATATTAAGTATTCAATTTAAGGGCTTGTTATATGTTAAAAAAACCAAGCATGATTGCAGCAACGATAATAACAATGATGGCTGCACCAATCGCATCGGCTAAAATGACAGCTGAGCAAACTGCACGCTTAGGTGCTGACTTAACGCCAATTGGCGCTGAAAAATCAGGCAATGCAGACGGTTCAATTCCAGCATGGACAGGTGGTATTACTAAACCACCTGCAGGTTTTCAGCCTGGTATGCACCACATCGACCCTTATGCGGACGATAAAGTTATACTAACTATCGATAAGAGTAATCTTGAAAAGCACAAAAACTTATTGAGTCCGGGCCAAATTGCACTATTTGAAACGTATCCTGATACGTTTAAAATGAACGTATACCCCACTCGTCGAAGTGCTGCATACCCGCAGTTTGTTTATGATGCTACCAAGAAATATGCACAAACTGCAGAGCTAATTGAAGGTGGCAATGGTATTAAAAATACCGCTATTGGTATTCCATTCCCAGTACCTGCAAATGGTTTAGAAGCAATTTGGAATCATTTACTACGTTACCGTGGTCTATCAATAGCACGTTTTGGTGGGCAAGCAATGCCAACTGCGTCTGGTTCTTATAATATTATCGGTTTTGATGAAAAGCTGCTTGTAAAATATTCTGATCCTGCGGCAACGCCTGAAGCACTGCAAGAGTCGAATGTACTATTTAAGTTCAAGCAAAAAGTAACTGAACCAGCAAGACTTGCTGGCACCGCGCTTCTTGTTCATGAGACAATGGACCAAATTTTAACACCTCGACAAGCTTGGACATATAACACAGGTCAACGCCGTGTTCGTCGTGCTCCAAATGTTGCGTATGATGCACCTGGAACAGCGTCAGATAGTCTTCGTACAACAGATGACTTCGATATGTTCAATGGTTCACCAAACCGATATGAGTGGACTTTGAAGGGAAAGCAGGAAATGTATATCCCTTACAATAGCTACAAGCTTCACAGCGATAAGTTAAAATATGATGACATCTTACTTGCAGGTCATATCAACCCTGAGCATGTGCGCTATGAGAAGCACAGAGTATGGGTAGTTGAGGCAAACCTCAAAGACGGCACACGTCATATTTATAAGAAGCGCGTATTCTATATTGACGAAGATAGTTGGCAGATCCATGTAACAGATATTTATGATAACCGTGATCAAATGTACCGCGTTGCAATGGCACATGGTCTGAATTACTACGATGTGCCTACTCATTGGAGTACTTTAGACGTATATCATGACTTAAATTCTCGTCGTTACTTAGCTATTGGTCTTGATAACGAAGAGTCAATGTATGATTTCACACAGTCATTCAAAGACAATGAGTTTACGCAAAGTGCACTTCGTCGCGAAGGTAAGCGTTAATATTCTTTAATAAAAAAGTGGCTGTCACCCAGCCACTTTATTCAACATTCAAGACAATTTCCTTTGTCTTCGACAACAGATGTTCGAGTATTCAGCATGAAATTTAATCAGTACGCGTTTTGCTTAATGGCAGCTTTCTCTTCTTTTGAAGTATTATCAGCACCGCCAGTTTCACTTCAAGTTGCAAAACCACATACAACATTATTTGCAGACATTGATAGCACAGATAACCGAGTAGTTGCCGTCGGTAAATTTGGCACTATTGTGACTTCAGCAGATGGACATACTTGGCAACAAGCTGAAGTGCCAGTTCAATCTCTTCTAACAGCTGTCACAATAAAGTCTGATAAATCAGCATGGGCTTGTGGCCATGATGCAACCATAGTACATAGCTCAGATAATGGTAAAACTTGGCAATTGCAGCAGCATTTACCTGAACAAGGTAAACCATGTTTAGATATTGAATTTATCGACGATAATACTGGGTTTGCTATTGGTGCTTACGGCATGTTTTATAAAACATCTAACGGCGGTCAAACTTGGCAATCTCAATTCATTAGTGATTTTGTGCACCCTGATGACAAAGAATATCTTAAAGAGCTAAAGCAAGATGATCCTGAAGCCTATCAAGATGAAATTAAATTTATTCTCCCGCATTTTAATCGCTTACTGATAAAAGATAATGTTTTTTATCTCGTTGGTGAAATGGGCTTAGTTGCTAAAAGTGAAGACAATGGCATGTCCTGGAAAAAATTCGAAGAGTTTTATCCAGGTTCATTCTTTAGTGTAAACGAAACAGCCGATGGACAGATTATGGTTGCAGGATTGAGAGGGAATGTTTTTATTAAGTCCCCAAATAGCATTGATTTTGCTGAAATTGAAATACCGCAAACGGCTACAATTAATACGATTTTACCGTCTCAAGATTCATCTCTACTTTTTGCAAATTCTGGGTTAATCCACTCTTTCGATGGTAATCAGGTAATTAGTGAGCAACTGCCTTCAGGTCATGCAATTTTGTCAGCGACCATATTTAACAATAAAGTAATTATGGCAACAGAAAAAGGGCTAATTACTTGGGGAGATATCAAGTAATGCAAGCTTTATTAAACAAACTCGAATATGTTGTATTTCGCCACAGACTATTTATGGTGTTGGCTTTTTTATTCGCCACTGTTTTTCTTGGTTATAAAGCGACACAAATTCAGTTAGACGCAGCGTTTACAAAGAATATTCCCCTGCAACATGATTACATGAAAGTGTATCTCAAACATGAAAAGCAATTTGGTGGTGCCAACAGTATCTTAATTTCTGTATGTGATGCCAATGGCGACATTTTTAATGAAACATTTTTTTCAACACTAAAATCAGTTCATGACCAACTTTATTTCATCCCTGGTGTTAATAGACCACTAGTTAATTCTATTTTTTCACCAAGTGCGCGCTTTGTAGAAGTTGTAGAAGATGGCTTTGCCGGGGGACCTATTATTCCTGCTAATTTTGCACCAACAGAACAAGGTTTAGCAGTCGTAAAGCAAAATATTGAAAAGGCTAATGTAGTAGGGCGCATGATAGCGAGTGACTACAGCTGTGCTATGGTAACAGCGCAACTATTAGAGACTGATCCGCAAACGCAGGAGAAGTTAGACACGTTGGCGTTCGCTAAAAAGTTAGAAGATGAAATTCGCAAGCCGCTAGAGAGTGATAATGTGAGTATTCATATTATAGGCTTCGCTAAAATGGCTGGTGACATTGCAGATGGTGCGAAAGGTGTCCTGCTATTTTTTGTTATTGCAATTGTCTTCACCTTTATCATGGTGTGGTTATTTTGTAAGAGTTTCAAATTAACACTTTTGCCTATTTTATGTTCATTAATCGCTGTTATCTGGCAAATGGGTTTATTGTCTTCACTTGGATTTGGCTTAGATCCTATGTCAATTCTTGTGCCATTCTTAGTTTTTGCAATTGGTGTGAGTCATGGTGTACAGATGATAAATGCCATTGGTAAGAAAGTTTCTGAAGGGGTCACGAGTAAAGTTGCAGCGCAAGCCAGCTTTAAAGCACTACTTATTCCTGGTGGTATTGCACTACTATCAGATACGGTCGGTTTCTTAACTCTACTAGCAATTGATATCGGAATTATTCGTGAGCTTGCTATAACGGCGAGTTTAGGTGTTGCCGTTATAATCTTTACTAACTTATTATTGTTACCTGTATTAGCTTCTTATTTTAACTCTTCAAAGATGCATCGAGAAAATGATGGTGATACCGCTTCGCATAAATTATTTATGGCGATGCGTGAAAGTTTAGTTGCTGCGACAGATCCTAATAAAGCAAAAGTGATTATTTTTGTTTCTCTTATTTTGTTTGCTTTTGGTTATTGGCAATCAAACAACATGAAGATTGGTGATTTACACGCAGGTGCACCAGCTTTACATGAAAGTGCTAGATATAACCAAGATACCTTTTTGATCAATGATAGATATACGATTTCATCAGATATCTTAAAGGTACTTGTAGAAGCATATCCTGCGGCCTGTACTGAGTTTGATACCATGGAACGAGTCAGTCGTTTCCAATGGCGCATAGAGAACTTGGAAGGTGTTCAATCGGCAGTATCCTTAAGCTCTGTTGCGCAATCAGTGAATGCTGGATATAACGAAGGTAATTTAAAGTGGCAAACGCTTCCACGCAATAGTGCCTCTTTAGTTCAGGCTACTTCTCGAGTAGAAACGAGCTCTGGTTTACTAAATGGTGATTGCTCAGTTATGCCAATTGTGATCTTTATGCAAGATCACAAAGCTGAAACCATTGATCATGTAGTTGCTAAAATTAAAGAGTTTGCAGAGATAGAAAATACTGACAAGCTTCAATTCAAGTTAGCCTCGGGTCCAATAGGGGTGATGGCTGCTACCAATGAGTCAGTTGCAGAAGCTCAAATCCCAATGATGATCTATGTGTATGGTGCGGTCATTATTCTATGCTTATTAAGCTTTAGAAGTGTTAAAGCGACGATTGCTGTTGTCTTACCTCTCTACATTGTATCAACCTTAGCACAAGCGCTAATGGTGAAGCTTGAAATCGGTTTAACTGTATCGACATTACCAGTTATTGCCCTGGGCGTAGGTATTGGTGTTGATTATGGTATTTATATCCTTTCATCGATGATGACACAGCTTAAACAAAATGTGCCTTTATCAATTGCATATCGTAATGCACTAGCTGAGCGCGGTAGTGCAGTATTATTCACTGGTATTACGCTAGCAATAGGTGTGAGTACCTGGATATTCTCTGCACTTAAATTCCAAGTTGATATGGGCATTCTGCTCACATTCATGTTTTTAGTTAATATGCTTGGTGCAGTTCTGCTATTGCCTGCTATTGGGACACTGCTCTGGCCTGACCAGAAAAAAAATTGTGAATAAATGTGCTGTAAAATGGCAAGGATTGCCACTTTATATCTATTATTTGTGAATAGATGAGCAAATGGCTGAAAAGCTTGAAATGTTTTCGTCGAAAAAGCTGTTTATTAGCGTCAGAAAGGTTAGAATTTACCTGACTCCACGCTAATAAATGGCTGTACAAATAATCTACCGTTCAAGGTGGTATAGATTAAGGAACACATATGACACAAAATGAAGGTTCAGCATCTGTTATCTTAGATAATGTATGTAAGTTGATCCAAAAGAAAGTTCATGCAGACAATGTGTCACTCGTCGAAACTTTTGCCAAAGCCTTGTACAGCAACATGTCTAAAGAGGATCTGGCAAAACGTAACGACAGTGACCTATACGGTGCAGCACTGAGTCTTTGGAATTCACTTGAAAGAAATACGTCTGATGAAGCCGTAATTAGAGTGTTTAACCCAGAGGTTTCAAAAGATGGTTGGCAGTCGTCTCATACGATTGTAGAAATCATCGCAAACGACATGCCGTTCTTAGTTGATTCAGTGCGAATGGCAATGAATCGCCTGAACATCGTCTCTCATCTTCTTTTACACAGTCCGTTGAAAATCAAACGTGACGAAAACAGCCAAATCTCAGCGATTTCAAACTTAAAGGTTGAGCAAGAATCAAATTCTACTAAAACTGTTTTCTTCATCGAAATTGATCGCCAAACAGATACTCTAGCAATTGAAACTTTGACAAGTGAATTACAGTCAGTGCTTAAAGACGTTTCACTTGCTGTTTCAGATTGGTTGCCAATTAGAGACAAACTTGTTTCTGTGACTAACGAGCTACCATCTCGTAATTTTGGTTGTTCTGAAGCAGAAGTAAAAGAAGCAGCTGAATTTTTAGAATGGTTAGCAAAAGATAACTTTACTTTTATGGGCTATCGCCAGTATGACTTAAACCCAGTGCAAGGGGACTATGAGTTAAAACCGGTTTCAGGTACGTCTTTGGGTCTTATGAAAAACACGTCTGATGAAAACAGTCGTTTACTCTCAGAATTACCAGAAGTAGCCCGTAAAGAAGCACGTAGTAATAACTTATTAATTCTTACAAAAACAAATTCGTTATCGCGTGTACACAGACCAGCTTATGTTGACTATGTTGGTATTAAGCGTTTTGACGATAAAGGCAATGTAGTAGGTGAAGATCGCTTCATTGGTTTATTCTCTTCAAGCTTTTACAACAACAGCGCTGCAGATGTGCCAATCTTAGAGAGCAAAATTAATCGCATTATGGAAGCATGCGATTTTGCAAAAGGCACACATGCATACAAAGCGGTATTGAACATCCTTGAAACCTATCCTCGTGATGAATTAGTTCAAGCTCGTGAAGCTGAGCTGTTAGAGGTTGCAACAGGCGTTTTACAGGTTCAAGAGCGTAACATGTGCCGTCTATTCATTCGTAAAGATGTATATGGTCGTTTCCTCTCTTGTATGGTTTATGTGCCTCGAGAGCGGTACAACACAGCGCTTCGTCGTGAAACACAGCAGCTCCTTGCCCGTTCATTTAATTCAACAGATAAAGTTGAATTTACCACTTTCTTCTCAGAATCTACATTAGCGCGTACACATTATATTGTGCGTGTAGCTGACAACAATATTGAATATAACGTGAAAGACATCGAAAATAATTTAGTTGAAGCAGCCCGCACTTGGGAAGATAAGCTTCAAGCAGCTCTTTTAGAGAGTAATGGTGAGTCTCGTGGCAATGAGCTAAACCGTAAATATAGCAATGCGTTCCCGTCAGCATATAAAGACCAAGTTTTACCTTCAGCTGCTGTTGTTGATATTGAAAAGCTTGAAACGCTAGACGAAGAGAACAAGTTAGAAATGCTGTTTTATCGTCCTCAAGAAGAAGCAAACTCTAACATTGTCCGTTTAAGCTTATTCCATAAAGATGAGCCTATTCACTTGTCTGACGTGATGCCGATGCTTGAAAATTTCGGTTTACGTGTTATTGGTGAAACACCATATGCAGTGAAGACCAGTGATGGTCAAGTTAATTGGATCATGGATTTCTCTATGCTACTTGATAGCAAAGGAATTTCTGATTTCAATCAAGTTTCAGCGCGTTTCCGTGCAGCACTAACAAATGTTTGGAACAACCGTTTGGAAAATGATGGTTTTAACCGTCTAGTGCTTATGGGTGGCTTAAAAGGTCGCGAAGCGTCAATTCTTCGTGCATACGCTAAGTATATGCGTCAAATCGGTGTGACTTTCTCTCAGTCATATATCGAGAATACTTTCGAGCATTACCCTCAGATCGCAAGCAAGATTGTTGAGCTATTCACTAAAAAGTTCTCTCCTTCAAAACCTGCAGCGCAGAAAACCTTAAACAAACTAGTTGCGAGTATTCATGAAGATCTAGAACACGTAGCAAACCTGGATGATGATCGTATCATTCGCTTATATGTTGATATGATCAATGCAACACTTCGTACTAACTTCTTCCAAAAAGAAGCTGATGGTACGAACAAATCATATGTTTCATTCAAAGTACAGCCAAGTGCTATTCCTGAAATGCCATTACCGCTGCCAGCGTTTGAAATCTTCGTATACTCGCCTCGCGTAGAAGGTGTTCACTTACGAGGTGGTAAAGTTGCTCGTGGTGGTTTACGTTGGTCTGACCGCCGTGAAGATTTCCGTACTGAAGTACTGGGTCTTGTAAAAGCACAACAAGTTAAGAACACTGTTATCGTCCCTGTTGGTTCAAAAGGTGGCTTCGTTTGTAAGCAGCTTCCAACTGAAAGAGAAGCCTTCTTTAAAGAAGGTCAAGAGTGTTACAAGCTATTTATCCGTGGTCTATTAGACATCACTGATAACATCATTCATGGTGACATTCTGCCACCTGTTGATGTTGTTCGACACGATGAAGACGACCCTTACTTAGTTGTTGCGGCTGATAAAGGTACAGCGACATTCTCAGATATCGCAAATGGTATTGCTGAAGAATACAACTTCTGGTTGGGCGATGCGTTTGCTTCAGGTGGTTCTATTGGTTATGACCATAAGAAAATGGGTATCACAGCGAAAGGTGCATGGGAGTCGGTTAAACGTCACTTCAGAGAGATAGGCATCGATTGCCAAACAACCGACTTCACTGCGGTTGCTATTGGTGATATGGCGGGTGACGTATTCGGTAACGGTATGCTTTTATCCAAACATATTCGTTTACAAGCTGCATTTAACCACATGCATATCTTTATTGATCCAAACCCTGTCGCGGCGAGTTCTTACCAAGAACGAGAAAGATTATTCGCGCTACCTCGCTCGAGCTGGGAAGACTACGACAAGTCATTAATTTCTGAAGGTGGTGGTATATTCTCACGTGCTGCGAAGTCAATTACGTTGACACCAGAAATTAAAAAGATGCTTGGCACTAAAAAAGCCAGCATGACACCAAACGAATTGATCAAAGCATTATTAATGATGCCTTCGGATCTTTTATGGAATGGTGGTATCGGTACTTATATTAAAGCTAAGTCTGAAACAGATGCTGATGTTGGTGACCGCGCAAATGATGCATTACGTATTAATGGCTCTGAGCTAGGTGCAAAAATATTCGGTGAAGGTGGTAACTTAGGTGCAACGCAACTAGGTCGTATTGAATTTGCTGCTAAAGGTGGTCGGATCAATACCGATTTCATCGATAACGTAGGCGGCGTCGCTTGTTCAGATAATGAAGTAAATATCAAAATCTTGCTTAATGGTTTAGTGGCAGAAGGTGACTTAACTAAGAAGCAACGTGACGAATTACTTTATGCAATGACAGATGAAGTATCTGAACTGGTATTGGCTGATTGTTATCGTCAAACTCACACACTTTCTATAACTAAATCAAAGGGTCCTGCGACACTCAAAGAGAAGATCCGCTTTATCCATGCATTAGAGAAAGACGGTAAGTTAGATAGAGCTATCGAATTCTTACCAACAGATGAGGAGTTAGCAGAACGAGCTGCTGCTGGTCAAGATTTAACACGTCCTGAACTATCTGTTCTTGTTTCTTACTCTAAGATGGTATTAAAAGAGTCTTTAGTAACAGACGAAGTTTCTGAAAACCCTTATTACCGCCAGTTATTGGTGAATTCTTTCCCTGTACCGCTTCGCGACAAATTCAATGCAGCAATGGATAACCATCCACTACGCAAAGAAATTATCGCGACTAAACTTGCGAATAATATTGTTAATGACATGGGTCTTAACTTTATGGTTCGTATGCATGAAGAAACAGGTGCGTCAGACAGCGAGATTGCACTTTGTTACTCAATTGCAAGTGCAATTTTTGAAATGACAGGCACTTGGAATGACATTGCTGATTTAGATAACCAAATCTCGGCAGATGTTCAAACTGAAATGCTATATCAACTTCGTCGTACAGTTCGTCGCGCAACGCGTTGGTTCTTGCGTCACCGCAACAAGGCTATGACCATTGAACAAACAATTGCATTCTTTGCACCGACATTTAAAGATGTAAGTGCAAACCTTAGTGATTACTTAGTTGCTGACGAAGCTGAATCTATTGCTAAAAATGCAGATAAGTTGATTGAACAAGGCGTTCCTTCTCATATTGCAACACGAATTGTATCTCTATCTAGCTTGTTCTCAGTAATGGACTTAGCTGAAGTTGCAGATAACTCGTCTAAAGCAATTGATATGGTATCTAATACTTATTTCAAGTTAGGCGCGAAAATGGGTCTGCATTGGTTCTTAGACCAAATTACAGCTCAGCCAGTGACAAACCACTGGCAAGCACTAGCACGTGCTTCATATCGTGAAGAGCTAGACTGGCAACAACGTTCATTGTCTGAAGTTGTACTTAACAGCCTAGAGACTGACACAGCAGATGTGAATGAACTTGTAGAGTCTTGGATGGATACTCAATCTGTGTTGCTAACACGTTGGCAGCATATGCTTCAAGAGTTTAAGACATCACAGAGTCACGACTTTGCGAAGATTTCAGTTGCGCTGCGTGAATTAATGTTACTTAGCCACAACTGTGACACTTCCAAATAATTTATAAACCGCTAAAATACCTCAGCTTTGCTGGGGTATTTTTTTGCCCAGATTTTTTAACGATTACTAAGGAGTTTTCATGTTTTATGAACTAGCGCGTCGCTATATGTTCGGTCGAGATGCCGAGTGGGCCCATGATTTTGCATTGGGTAACCTTCGTCGTTTTGCCAATACACCGCTCAGCATGGCTTGGTCGCAATCTGTCGCAGATAAACCTGTAAACTTTCTTGGTATAGATTTTAAAAATCCAGTCGGCCTTGCTGCTGGATTGGACAAAAATGCTGAATGTATTGATGCGTTTGGTCAAATGGGCTTTGGCTTTATTGAAGTAGGTACGGTGACACCGCGCCCTCAAGCAGGTAATGATAAACCTCGAATTTTCAGACTACCTGAAGCACATGCTGTTATTAATCGTATGGGTTTCAATAACAAAGGTGTCGATAATCTTGTTAACAATGTAAAAGCTTCAAAATACACAGGTGTTTTAGGTATCAACATTGGTAAAAACAAAGACACGCC
>CAYZOE010000022.1:0-51346 GCA_964479805.1 uncultured Pseudoalteromonas sp.
AAACTGTTTATAAGTATATTAGCTAACAAACCTGTGGTGAGAATAAAAAATGGCTCATAACGGTAAATTCATCAGATTTAAAATGGCTAATGAATTAATACAAGCATAAGAAGAGACTACATTTTTAACACCCACATGCGTCTAAGAACTAACGACGTGGATAAAAGGAAGGAAAGCGCCATGATTATAATTCAACATCTGGCGCCCTTAATAAAAAGTTAATCGCATTAACCTATTGCAGGCTAAAGCTGTGTAAAACAACCTCATTATTGCCAGATTCATCTTTGATATAGATTAGGCTCGTCTCATCTAACAAAATAGAATTTAATAGCTTATCTTCATGTACTTTCTCTGGTAGTAATAGGTGTTCTTTTATAGCAAATGTTTTTAGATCAAACTGTTTCATACCTTCCCTATCTGTAAAGTAAAACCCCGTTTTTAAACGAGTAAAGGTAGGAAATAAAGTATCCGTTTTTGCTATCTGAGATTCAAATCCCAATTTTCTTAGGTCATACACGCGTAATTCACCATAGAAGTTTTGCGTAAGGCAACGATACTCTTCAAAACAGCTAAACCACATGATATCTTTTATCGGTAAGCGTTTACGCGTACCTGATAGCACATCAATAACGATGGCATTATTTTCGCCAGCAATTTGCTCTACAGCCGCCAAACGCCCACCAGACATGACTTCTATCGTTAACACTTTCCCTTCAAATTCTAGTCTTTTTATTAGCTTTCCATCTAGGTCTAGCACAGATACAGCTTTATTATGCCTTACAAAAAGATACCTATCATCAAGGGAAGGTTTAATCTTAAAGCTCATTTCATCAAAAGAGAGCTCTTTCTGCTTTGTGCCTGCATCGTCATAAAAGCTCAATATGCTCGACTTGCTTGCGGGGAATAAAGCCAAAACAACAAGCTGTTGTGATTGCTTTAAGCGGGTTGCGCTCCAAATGCTGCTTGCATGATCAGGGTTAATTTTCGGAGCTTCATAGAAAGAATGAAAGTTTACAGTTATTTCAAAAGCATCAGTTAATGCAATACTTTGAGATTCAGATATTTTAAATACGTTTTGGAATAACCCCATCGAATCATTTTTGTGTATTTCAATACTTTGCTTATTTATCTCATCGTACTTATAGAGCGACTGTGAATAATACTCAAAAAAATATAGCTCATCGTTAACAAGGGTTAAGTTTGTAACGGACAATTCATTGCTAAACAATTTTGATACATAGCTGCCTTCAATGTCAGTGTAAAATACACCACTAGTATTGGGTAAAACCCTAATAAAATATATTCTGTTGTTAGAGATATCTATGGCTTGCAAATGATCCCCATAAGCCCCCTCTCCTGGCGCTGAAATTCTTGAGGTTTGCTCGCGAACTTTGTCATAGGTATAAATGGCGCGAATATTTTTTTGATCACGATAACCCAAGCGGTCGAATACCAGATAACGATCATCATATTCTATCAATGAGCGAATATCGCCGCCGCATTCCATAACCTTTTCAGCCGGCGTATCTTTTAAATAATTAACACGCCAAATACCACATTCGCTCTCAGTGTTCTCCTCCCTGTAAAAAACATCAGTATATATGGCTGAAAAGCCCAACAAAGTCAGTTTACTACCAGTAAAAGAAATCTGTTTTGAGACCTCACCTGTTAGTGTTTGAACTGTGATGCCTTGTTCACTGTCTGATTCAGTTACATAAGCGTAAACGTTGTTATTGGGGTGCACTTTAAGTTGGCTAAAACTCGCGTCTTGCCAGCTTAATATTTGTGTTGATGCGTCACTGAACTTGCGAGGGGTAACCTCATTTGGCTGGGCTAAACCTTGCTGGTGGATAAACCAATAGCCAATTATGGCCAAAACAAACACCACACAGGATGCCAATAAAATACGCAATGAGAAATTATAGGTTGGGTGCTTTGGTTGACTCGGTGTGCTAGCTGCTGGGGTATTAATTACACCAGTATTGCTCTGCTTTCCATCGAAACCGATGAGCTCTCTATCGACAGCAAGGCTATAGCCTTTGCGATAGTGCGTTTTGATTATTGTCCCTTTAAACTTATCTGATTTGAGCAGTTTTCTCAGCTCAGACACCGCGCGATTTATGGCATTATCGTCAACATAATATTGTCGCCATACATGCTCAATTAAGTCTTCTCGAGTGATGATTTCTTCATTATTGAGAAGAAAATAACATAATAATTTATAAAGTAGGGGCTCGAGCTCTCGACTTATGTCGCCATCGCTAATGACTTGTCGTTTCGGATCAAGTTCCCACTGTGCGAACTTAACCTGCACAATGGCACTGCTAAAATTGAATTCCTTCATCATACATCTCGTTTACAGCCAAGCTAATGTCCTACTTAACTCTTTGTACCATTTTTATACTTTGTTGCTGATTTTAAAAAAATGTATTAATAACATCAATATATAGATTTTTTAGTTGCAATAAAAAAGCCCGCACTTTGCAGTGCGGGCTTTTTAAACCAGATAGGATGTATTATTTGCGTAGCTGGCGAATAACACGTAGCTGAGCGATTGCTTCTGCTAACTGTACAGCTGCAGCATGCGTATCAAGCTCAGACGTCGTGCCTGAAGCCATTTGTGCTTGCGCTTCACGCTTAGCTTCTTCAGCAGCCTGCTCGTCAAGCTCTTCACCACGGATAGCAACGTCCGCAAGAACGGTGACTGTCTTAGGTTGAACTTCAAGCGTACCGCCAGCAACATAGATGATGTTTTCAGAACCATCTTGTTTAACTAAACGTACCATACCAGGTTTTAGGCCAGTCAATAGTGGCGCGTGACCAGGATGAATACCTAGCTCACCTTCACTACCTGTCACTTGAATAGTCGTTACGTCACCAGAGAATACACTCTGCTCTGCACTTACTACGTCAAGATGTACTGTCATTGCCATAACACCCTCCTAAATTACATGTTTTTGGCTTTTTCGATCGCTTCGTCGATTGAGCCAACCATGTAGAAAGCTTGCTCTGGCATGTCATCGTATTCACCGTTTAAGATGCCTTTGAAGCCAGAGATAGTGTCTTTCAGTGAAACGTATTTACCAGGTGCACCTGTGAATACCTCAGCAACGAAGAACGGCTGAGATAGGAAACGCTGGATTTTACGTGCGCGAGATACAACTTGCTTATCTTCATCAGATAGCTCGTCCATACCTAGGATCGCGATGATGTCTTTCAGTTCTTTATAACGCTGAAGTACAGTCTGAACGCCACGTGCTGTGTCATAGTGCTCGTTACCGATTACTTGAGGGTCAAGCTGACGTGACGTAGAATCAAGTGGGTCTACCGCAGGGTAGATACCAAGTGATGCGATGTCACGAGAAAGTACAACTGTTGCATCTAAGTGCGCGAACGTTGTAGCTGGTGATGGGTCAGTTAAGTCATCCGCAGGTACGTATACCGCTTGGATAGACGTGATTGAACCAGTCTTAGTAGACGCGATACGCTCCTGAAGTACACCCATTTCTTCAGCTAGTGTAGGCTGGTAACCTACCGCTGAAGGCATACGACCTAGAAGTGCTGATACCTCAGTACCCGCTAGTGTGTAACGGTAGATGTTATCTACGAAGAAAAGTACGTCACGACCTTCGTCACGGAACTTCTCAGCCATAGTTAGACCCGTTAGTGCAACACGTAGACGGTTACCCGGTGGCTCGTTCATCTGACCGTATACTAGAGATACTTTGTCTAGTACGTTTGAATCGTTCATCTCATGGTAGAAATCGTTACCCTCACGAGTACGCTCACCAACACCTGCGAATACTGAGTAACCGCTGTGCTCGATTGCGATGTTACGGATAAGTTCCATCATGTTTACGGTTTTACCTACACCGGCACCACCGAATAGACCAACTTTACCACCTTTAGCGAATGGACATACAAGGTCGATTACCTTGATACCAGTCTCTAAAAGTTCTACTGAACTTGATTGTTCTTCGTATGAAGGCGCAGCACGGTGAATTGACATACGCTCGTCTTCACCAATTGGACCTGCTTCATCGATTGGCTGACCAAGTACGTCCATGATACGACCTAGGGTCTTAGTACCAACTGGAACCTTGATTGGCTCGCCTGTGCCTTCTACTGAAGTACCACGACGTAAACCGTCAGTAGTACCAAGTGCGATACCACGTACCACACCGCCACCTAGCTGCTGTTGAACTTCTAAAGTCAAACCAGCTAAGTCGCCATCTGTAACTTTTAGTGCGTCATATACGGCTGGCACGTTGTCTTGTGGAAACTCGATGTCCACAACGGCGCCGATAATTTGGACGACCTTACCTAAACTCATGTCTATTCCTCTCGTTAAACTTTGCCGAAGCGTTATACAGCTGCCGAACCGCCTACAATCTCACTGATTTCTTGTGTGATTGCAGCCTGACGGGCTTTGTTATAAACAAGTTGCAGCTCATCCATTAGGTCGCCTGCGTTATCAGTTGCGGCTTTCATCGCAACCATACGGGCAGCCTGTTCAGAGGCAGCATTCTCAACTACACCTTGGTAAACCTGTGATTCAATGAAACGAACCAATAGCGTCTCTAGGATCGCTTCTGGGCCCGGCTCATATAGATAATCCCAAGCGTGCGCTGATACTTCTTCTTCAGCTTTTGGCAAAGGTAATAACTGTTCGATCGTTGGCTCTTGCTTCATGGTATTTACGAATTTGTTGTATACCACGAACAAACGGTCAATTTTGCCTTCAGCGAATGCGTCTAGCATTACTTTTACAGGACCAATTACGTCCTGAATTGAAGGTGCATCTCCAAGACCCGCTTTCTTAGCGAGTAAATCACCGCCGAAACGTTGGAAGAAACCAGCAGCTTTGCTACCTAAAGTAGCGAATTCAGCTTCAACGCCTTTTTCTTTCCACGCCTGTACGTCTTGTGTGATTTTCTTAAACTCGTTTGAGTTTAAACCACCACATAGACCACGGTCTGTAGAGATAACAATATAACCAACTCGCTTCACATCGCGCTCTTCTAAGAACGGGTGCTGGAAGTCAAGATTTGCTTGAGCAACACGACCGATCACTTTGCGTAAGTTCTCAGCGTATGGACGGCTTGAAGCCACACGGTCTTGTGCTTTCTTCATTTTAGAAGCAGCAACCATTTCCATTGCGCTGGTGATCTTCTGAGTATTCTTGATACTCCCGATCTTGCTTTTAATCTCTTTTCCGCTGGCCATGACTCTCTCTCCGAATCAAGGTGAGCATTCTAAGAACACTCACCATCCATAACTAAATTACCAAGTTTGCGTTGCTTTAAACTTCTCTAGAAGTTCTTTAAGCTGCGCTTCGATCTCAGCGTTGTAGTTACCTGTTTCATTGATTTGAGCCATTAGCTCTGCGTAAGTGCTGTTTGCGAAACCGATTAGGCCTTCTTCGAAATCACCGATCTTGTTGATTTCGATGTCTTGTAGGAAACCTTTCTCAGCAGCAAATAGAGACAGAGACATTTCAGCAACAGACATTGGTGCGTATTGTTTCTGCTTCATTAGCTCTGTT
Source organism: uncultured Pseudoalteromonas sp. (assembly GCA_964479805.1). Taxonomy (GTDB): domain Bacteria; phylum Pseudomonadota; class Gammaproteobacteria; order Enterobacterales; family Alteromonadaceae; genus Pseudoalteromonas. The sequence continues at coordinate 5,546 of CAYZOE010000022.1, forward strand.
ACACGCTCACCGTGCTCAAGCTGTGCACGCGTTGCATCGTCAAGGTCAGAAGCGAACTGAGAGAACGCCGCTAGTTCACGGTACTGAGCTAGCGCTAGACGGATACCACCACCTAGTTTCTTAACGATTTTAGTTTGCGCTGCACCACCTACACGAGATACCGAGATACCAGCGTTTACAGCTGGACGGATACCTGCGTTGAATAAGTCAGTTTCTAGGAAGATCTGACCATCGGTGATAGAGATAACGTTAGTAGGTACGAATGCAGAAACGTCACCACCTTGAGTTTCAATGATTGGCAATGCCGTCAATGAACCTGTTTTACCTTTCACTTCACCGTTAGTGAACTTCTCAACGTAATCAGCGTTTACACGAGATGCACGCTCTAGAAGACGTGAGTGAAGGTAGAATACGTCACCTGGGTATGCTTCACGGCCTGGTGGACGCTTAAGTAGTAGTGAGATCTGACGGTAAGCAACAGCTTGCTTAGAAAGATCATCATATACAATTAGCGCGTCTTCACCGCGGTCACGGAAGTATTCACCCATAGTACAACCAGCAAATGGCGCTAGGAATTGAAGCGCTGCTGATTCAGAAGCAGATGCAACAACAACGATTGTGTTTTCAAGTGCACCGTGCTCTTCTAATTTACGTACTACGTTAGCAATAGTAGACGCTTTCTGACCAACCGCTACGTACACACACTTAACGCCTGTGTCTTTTTGGTTGATGATTGCATCGATTGCTAGAGCAGTTTTACCAGTCTGACGGTCACCGATGACTAGCTCACGCTGACCACGACCAACTGGGATCATCGCATCGATAGACTTATAACCAGTTTGCACTGGCTCATCTACTGATTGACGCTCGATTACGCCTGGTGCGATTTTTTCAACTGGCTCGAAACCGTCGTTGTCTAGTGCACCTTTACCATCGATAGGCTGACCTAGCGTGTTAACAACACGACCAAGTAGACCACGACCAACTGGTACTTCTAAGATACGACCTGTAGATTGTACTTTTACGCCTTCTTTAAGGTCAGCGTAAGGACCCATTACTACTGCACCTACTGAGTCACGCTCAAGGTTTAGTGCGATAGCATAACGGTTGCCAGGAAGCTCGATCATTTCACCTTGCATACAGTCAGCTAGACCGTGGATGCGGATGATACCGTCAGTAACAGATACGATAGTACCTTCGTTACGTGCTTCACTAACAACTTCAAACTGTTCAATACGTTGTTTGATCAGTGCAGAAATTTCAGTGGAATTAAGTTGCATGCTCTTTTTCCCAATTACGATTGTAGCGATACCGCTAGGCGGTCCAACTTGCCTCGGACAGTTCCGTCAATCACGGTGTCACCAGCTTTGATAACTAAACCGCCAACAACGGTTTCGTCGATGCTACAATTCAGCTTAACTTTGCGTGCGAAACGTTTTTCTAGCGCCGCGACCAGTTTGTCCTGCTGCTCTGCAGCAAGCTCAGTTGCAGAAACCACATCTACGTCGATTTCTTTGTCAAACTCTGCTTTAAATTCAGCAAAGATTTCGGCAACTGCTGGGATGGCGGCTAAACGTTCATTTTCGGCCATCAGCTTGATAAGATTTTGACCTTGTTCGTTGAGCTGCTCAGCACAAACTTTGATGAAAACATCAGCTTGTTCTGCAGCTGTTGGAATGCTAGCTAGTAATGAACTTGCTTGCTCATCGCTGGCCACTTGACCAGCGAAGAACAGCATTTCATTCCATGCTTCAACATTGCCTTTTTCAACGGCAAGTTCAAAAGCTGCTTTAGCGTATGGGCGAGCGATAGTAGTCAATTCAGACATGCTCAGACCCCCTACTTAAAGCTCAGCGACAAGTTTTTCAACGATGTCACTGTGTGCAGCTTGGTTAATCTCACGCTCTAAAATGCGCTCAGCACCAACTACAGAAAGCGTTGCAACTTGCTTGCGTAGCTCTTCTGAAACTCGGCTGCGCTCTGATTCAATCTCAGAGTGACCTTGAGCGATGATTTTTTCACGTTCTTGCTGACCACGCGTTGTCTCTTCGTCAACGATAAGCGCAGCACGCTTCTTAGCTTGTTCAACGATATCAGCTGCTTGAGCTTTCGCTTCTTTAAGCTGCTCAGCAGCTTGTTTACGCGCAACTTCAAGTTCTTGTTCAGCTTTATCAGTGGCAGCTAAGCCATCTTCAATCTTTTTCTGGCGAGCTTCAATTGCACCATTTAACGGTGGCCATACGTATTTCATACAGAAAAGTACGAAAACCGTAAATGCAATTAATTCACCTATTAGAGTGGCGTTTAAGTTCACAACCGCTCCTCCTTAAAATAGTAAGCTGTTCAAAAATAATATTAAAGTACGAACAACAATACCATTGCGATACCAACACCGATCATTGCTACCGCATCGATTAGACCAGCTAGGATGAACATTTTAACTTGTAGTGAAGGTGCAAGTTCTGGTTGACGAGCACATGCTTCTAGGAATTTACCACCCATGTTACCGAAGCCGATCGCAGTACCGATAGCACCAAAACCGATAAGTAGAGCAACAGCGATGAATTTTAAACCTTCTACTAGTTCCATTTTTTTCTCCAAAGTTTCTTAAAGTTAAAGTTAAAGTTAATAAAATCTATAAATAATTAGTGGTTATCTGAGCTAGCCATGCTTAAGTAAACGATAGTCAGCATCATGAATACGAATGCTTGAAGTACGATTACTAAGATGTGGAATACTGCCCAAATAAAATGCAACGGAAGTTGCATAAGACCAACTGCGCCGATAAGGATGAAAATCAATTCACCAGCGTACAAGTTACCGAACAAACGCAGAGCTAGCGAGAATGGCTTAGCAACCAGCGCAATTGTTTCAAGTAATAAGTTACAAGGGATTAAGAAAATCATGGCAATTTTGTTGTTAGAGCTGAACGGGTGAAGCGTTAGTTCAGCAATAAAACCACCAATGCCTTTCATCTTGATTGAGTAACCGATCATCAATAAAAACACACCCAAAGCAAGTGCAGCTGTTAGGTTGATGTCAGTTGTTGGTACAATTTTCATGTACACATCATGTGAATCCATACCAAATGCCGTTTCACCAACGAAACCAGCAAATGCAGGTAAGAAGTCAACAGGAATAAGGTCCATCAGGTTCATTAAGAACACCCAAACAAAAATTGTTAGGGCTAGTGGCGCAATTAGAGCACTTTTGCCGTGATAAGTGTCGCGTACGTTGTCACCAACGAACTCAACGATCATCTCGATGAAGCACTGAAACTTGCCAGGTACACCTGTGGTTGATTTTTTAGCGGCGCTACGGAAGATCCATAAGAAAATAAGACCTAAACCGATTGACCATGCGAGGGTATCTACGTGCCATGTCCAGAACCCACTATCCGCACATGCTTTATTGAAGGCTAAACCGGCATCGGTTGAACACATCTTAGCATTGGTCAAGTGGTGCTGAATATGGCTCGATAGAGTCACTTCTTCTGCAGCCATGTTTTATCCCAAAAGTTAATGATTAAAAAAAATCGGTGAAAACCACTGTGCAAACATCACTAATATATAACAACAGAAAAATGGCAAAGCCATGACAGCAAAGTGCTTAAATATTAGTGCAAACAAACAAATGGTAATCAAAAATTTTAATCCGTTGCCTCGCTTAAGCGAGTCAAACACTTGTTCTGCTTTACTGGCGCCCATATATCTGAACGCGTACAAAGCAAATACAAAATTAGGCAGTACCATAACTAGGCCACCAGCTAATGCTGAAGCGCCCGCTTGTACTCCCCAACCAACTAAAACTATTACTGCAGCGATTGTTGCTACGATACCCTGAAGTAAAACACCTTTTAATGCGGCACGCCTGTATGGGCCTGCTAACGAATTTGTCACTTTTTATTTACCTTAATGACGCAAAAATTTATCAGGGTATGAAAACTGGCGAAATTATACTTATTTTTGGTGATTTTGCAACTTGCAGCGACGAAATGTGACACATTTTCAGCGCCACTTTCGTCTAATAATTATGCGTTAGGAAGGTTGTTGTAGATCTGGCTGAATTTGGCTAAGAATGCCATCTAATTCATCGAGATTTGCATAGGAGATGACCAGCTTTCCTTTGCCTTTTTGATTGTAATTAATCTCAACTTTCGCCCCTAAATTTTCAGCCAACTGTTGTTCTAACAATCTGACATCAGGGTCTTTTTCTTTTGTTGTTTTTTTATCCGCAGGTTCGAGGATTGAGCGCACTAATTTTTCAGTTTCACGTACCGTAAGCGCTTTTGCAACGGCTGTTCGAGCGGCTTCAGATTGCACTTCACCAGTCAGCGCAAGTAAGCAGCGGGCATGACCCATTTCGATGTCACCGTGCTCTAACAATTTTTTTACATCATCATTGAGATTATTTAAACGCAATAAATTGGTGACCGTAGTACGAGATTTGCCTACCGCCTCGGCAACTTGCTGATGCGTTAATTCAAATTCATTCAATAGACGCTCAAGTGCAACCGCTTCTTCCATAGCATTCAGGTCTTCACGCTGAATATTCTCAATGAGTGCAATAGCAACTGCTGCTTCATCGGCAACATTTTTCACTAAACATGGAATAACGTCGAGTTGTGCCAACTGTGCTGCACGCCATCGGCGTTCACCAGCAATAATTTCGAATTTTTCATGGCCAATTTCACGCACTACGACCGGTTGTAGTACGCCCTGCGCACGAATTGAACTAGCAAGTTCTTCTAGCGCTTCTTCAGACATATCTTTACGTGGTTGATATTTGCCACGCTGAAGCCACTCGATTGGTAAACGGCGAAGTTCATTATCGGTGTGGACGGTACTAGTTGTAGATACAACTTCTTGCTCTGGTGCAGTGGCCGGTAACTCAGGTTCTTGTGATGCTACTTCAACAGGCACAGCCGGAGCCGGTTTGGCTGAACTCAATAAGGCATCCAAGCCTCGACCTAAACCACGTTTTTTTACTGACATTTATTATTATCCTCTCACGCAACAGCAGCTGTTTGCTGCTCTTTACGCCTTAACATTTCACCGGCTAATGCTAAATATGCTTTTGCACCGCTTGATGCTCTATCGTAATACATGGCTGGTGCACCGAAACTAGGCGCTTCGGCTAAACGTACATTTCTAGGGATCACTGTACGGTATACTTTTTCGCCAAAGTGCTGTTTTAATTGTTCAGACACATCATTGGCTAGTCTATTACGCGGATCGTACATAGTGCGCAGAATACCTTCAATCTGTAAGTTAGGGTTTACCAACTTAGCAAGCTGAGTGATAGTATCCATTAATGCTGTCAGACCTTCCAATGCGTAATATTCACATTGCATGGGCACTAAAACAGAATCAGCTGCTGCCATGGCATTGACCGTCAGCATATTCAATGAAGGCGGACAATCAATAAAAATAAATTCATACTGATCTTGAACTGCCTCTAAGGCATTTCTTAATCGTACTTCTCGAGCGAATAATTCCATTAATTTGACTTCTGCAGCGGTAACATCACCGTTTGCAGCAATTAAATGATATTCGCCAGACGTTTCTTTACAAACCACGTCATTGATTGGTGTTTCTTCGATTAACAAATCGTAGATAGTGGCAACCTCGCCATACTTATCAACACCACTACCCATAGTGGCGTTACCTTGTGGATCTAAATCAATAAGTAAAACTTTGCGTTTGGTTGCGGCCATTGATGCGGCAAGGTTTACGGCGGTGGTTGTTTTACCCACGCCCCCTTTTTGGTTTGCGATTGCAATAACTTTTGCCACTTTACCCTCAACTTAGTCTTTTGACAGAATAATTAAATGTCGCTCAGCATCTAATTTAGGTACATCTAAACTAATATCTTGTTCGAACTTGGTACCTACAGGCAGGTTTTCAAGTTCCTCATCAGGGAATTGCCCCTTCAAGGCGACAAAACGACCTGAGTCATCAATTAAATGCGAACACCACTGCACCATATCTTGTAATGATGCAAATGCACGGCTTAGTACCCCGTCTAATTTAACACTTGGTTGATATTCTTCAACTCGAGACTGTACTGGCGTGACATTATCTAACCCTAATGCATGTTTTACTTGCATTAAGAAGCGCACACGTTTGCCTAAACTATCAAGTAATATAAATTGAGTATCAGGTAAAGCGATAGCAAGTACAATGCCCGGTAAGCCAGGGCCTGTACCTACATCAATATAATGCTTGCCTGTTAAGTAAGGCGCTACCACTAAACTATCCATAATATGTTTCACCATCATTTCTTTAGGATCACGTACAGAAGTTAAGTTGTAAGCTTTATTCCATTTATCAAGCAATTCGACATAAGCAACCAGTTGTTGCTGTTGTTTGTCGCTTAGCACAATATCCGTTTGTGCTAATAAAGAGGTCAGTAATGGTTGTAACACAGTCTACCCTTGCGGCTTATGCTGACTTACGAAGTAAGCCCTGCTTTTTCAAATAGACTAATAATAGCGAAATCGCTGCTGGGGTGATACCAGAAATACGTGATGCTTGACCAATAGTTTGTGGTCTGGCGTCAGAAAGCTTGGCAACTACTTCATTCGATAAGCCACTTACTTGGCTATAGTCGTAATCAGCAGGAATTTGCGTTTCTTCATGACGCATCAATTTTTCAATTTCATCTTGTTGACGTGCAATATAACCTGCGTATTTGGTTTGGATCTCAACTTGCTCTAATGCTTGCCAGTTGTCTGATTCAGATCCAAGCCCTTCGATGTTATATAGATCAGCTTGTGCGACTTCAGGACGGCGGATCAGATCTTCTAAACTTGCTTCGCGCGTTAATGGCTTTTTAAGCAGCGCATTAACTTGATCAAGTGCCGGGTGATCTTTATGGATCCAAGTACTGCGAACGCGCTGTGTTTCTTGTTCCATCACTTCGAGTTTTTCATTGAAAGCCGCCCAGCGCTCATCATCGACTAAGCCTAGTTCACGACCTTTCTCTGTTAAGCGAAGATCAGCATTGTCTTCACGCAGAAGTAAACGGTATTCAGCGCGACTCGTAAACATACGATACGGTTCTTTAGTCCCTAATGTTGCAAGGTCGTCAATCAGTACACCTGTGTATGCTTGGTCGCGACGTGGTGTCCAAGCATCTTTACCCTGTACTTGTAATGCCGCATTCATACCTGCGATCAAACCTTGCGCACCCGCTTCTTCGTAACCAGTCGTACCATTGATCTGACCGGCGAAGAATAGGCCATTAATAAATTTTGTTTCTAAAGACTGCTTTAAATCTCGCGGATCAAAAAAGTCATATTCAATGGCATAACCAGGACGACAGATATGCGCGTTTTCAAACCCTTTAATTGAACGAACAATATCTAGTTGAATATCAAATGGCAAGCTTGTCGATATGCCATTAGGATAAAGTTCATAGGAAGTGAGGCCTTCTGGCTCAACAAAAATTTGATGCTTTTCTTTATCAGCGAAGCGAACTACTTTGTCTTCAATAGATGGGCAATAACGTGGACCTATACCCTCAATGACACCCGCATACATTGGTGAACGATGGAGATTATCGCGGATCACATCATGTGTTTTTTCATTGGTATAAGTAATGTAACAAGGGATCTGTTGTGGGTGATCGCTTTGCTTACCCATGAAAGAGAATACCGGTGTTGGTGTATCACCTGGTTGTTCTTGCATCACGGAGAAATCAACTGTTCGGGCATCAATACGTGGTGGTGTACCTGTCTTGAGTCTATCAACTCTGAATGGCAGTTCTCTTAAACGTTTTGCTAATGCAATTGAAGGTGGATCGCCCGCTCTACCACCAGAGAAGTTTTCTAAGCCAATGTGAATTTGACCACCTAAGAATGTACCAACAGTTAATACAACCGTTTGCGCACTAAAACGTAGACCCATTTGAGTTACTACGCCTTTAACTTGATCTTGTTCAACAATAAGATCATCACAAGACTGTTGGAAGATTTTCAAGTTTTTTTGGTTTTGCAAAATGTCTTGGATCGCCGCTTTATAAAGTACGCGATCAGCTTGTGCACGTGTCGCTCTAACAGCTGGGCCTTTAGACGAGTTTAAAGTTCTAAATTGGATGCCACCTTTATCGATTGCTTTGGCCATTGCACCACCAAGTGCATCGATCTCTTTTACCAGATGTCCTTTTCCGATCCCGCCAATTGCTGGGTTACATGACATTTGGCCTAATGTATCCATATTATGGGTTAACAATAGGGTATTCATGCCCATGCGTGCAGCCGCTAATGCAGCTTCAGTACCTGCATGACCGCCACCAACAACTATTACATCAAAATGTTCATGATAAATCATCTACGGGATCCTACTTAAAACAACCGGTGAATTTTGAAAGGATGCGTATTCTACCTAGAAAAACTCAGAAGTGAAACGCTTAAATATTAAACAACCTAGAAAATACAAAAATGTGATCACTAAATATATATAAGGATCTTTTTAAAGATCTTTTATTAGATCTTATTATTAGTGATCGTAAGATCTGTGTGTAACTCTAACTACATCTTTAAAAGCATAAACTTAGATCAGATCAATACGTGTGAATTAGATCGGATCTTGCTAGGTATAAGCGTTGATCAAATCAATGTTTTATTCACAGCCTCAGATCGGGAAATATTTATCCAAGGGATAAGTATGCGTAGTTCAGCAGTTAGATCAAAGGTTATCCACAATCCGATCTTATATATGGAAATTTTGTGAATAACTTCTGTGTAAAGATCTTTCTAACTATCAGCCAATTTATCGATCAAGTTTGGCAACCAAGCTAAAGCTGTGTCTTCCGGTAAGGATTCATCAAGCACATTGATCTCCAATGGCGCTAATAATGACTGTGATCCTTTACTCATTAATAGTGCATCACAGTTCTTTGCAGCATAATTATAGGTGTCATAACTTCTATCGCCAATTCCGACGATTGCATGTTTGAGCTGTGATAAAGAAGATTGTGCTGTAATTTGCTCAATAAATGACAGTAAATTGTCTGGATAATCTCCAGCGCCATAAGTAGAGGTTACCACTAGCCAATTTGCCTGTCGGCAATCATCAAAATTTGGTTGTTCATGTAACACTGTTTCGAAACCTTGAGCTTCAAGAGACTCTTGAAGTTGCTCAGCGACATATTCTGCTGATCCCATCTGGCTACCTACAATGATGTCGACTTGCGGCATTTTATTCATCCTATCTACTTTGTGCAGGTATCATAATGTGCTTGTGGAAGAAGTAAAGAGGGGATTTAAACTTGGGATAACTTTAAATGTCTATTAAACCAGCGTTATTTAATTAAGGTTATGATTTATATTGAATTAATAATTTATTCCGCTTTATTATTTCGTTGTTAATTTGTGGATAAGCTGATTGAAAGTTGCATTTAGTTTCTTTTTCAATGTGAAATAACGGACTTAAAAAGATCTTCTTTTAGGTTTTTATAGCGATATTTTATCGATGTGGATAGGCTACTTGTGTATAACTCGATCTTGTCTATTTCCCTTCACTTACTTTTAGATCTAAAAATAAATTTTATATAATTAAATGTTCTATAAAATCTGAGAATAGATCCGAATAGGGTGATCAAAGGTCTATTTATTTGTCTGATCAAAGTGCGGTTTGCTGGCTGAACGGTGCTGATGTTTGTTTTTCTTGAAAGAGATCGTTTATTGATGATGTTTTTCGTCTGATTTAGTCTTAGGAAGCTTTAAATCATGGACGTTCAACTACATGACGTTGAGAAGAGTTTAAGGTTTTTTGCGTAATTTGATGAAATAATGGCTGGTTTTATGGAAAGTGAGCGCCACAATAGTCGGATATGCGGCGCTTTAGAGCGTATATACTGTTACTTACCGATACAAAATGAGCTGAAGATCTTACCAAGTAGATCATCTGAGCTAAATTCACCGGTGATCTCATTTAAATGTTGTTGTGTGAGGCGTAATTCTTCGGCCAAGATCTCACCAGCTACATGCATTTCTAGCTGTGTTTGTCCGATATCTAAATGCTCGGCAGCACGCTCTAGGGCATCTAAGTGACGGCGTCTTGCCATAAACCCGCCTTCAGTTGCACCGGTAAACCCAATGCATTCTTTAAGATGTTCACGCAGCAAATCGACACCTTCGGTGCTTTTAGCACTCAAACGAAGTAGGGGGTACTGACCCGCTTTATCAAGATTTACCGCTTCATTTGAGAGATCGATTTTGTTGCGTACTACAGTCACTTTCATGCCATCAGGCAACTGCTGCATAAACTCAGGCCAGATCTGCATAGGGTCAGTCTCTGTGGTATCGGTACCATCAACCATAAACAGGACATGATCGGCTTGGCGAATTTCATCCCATGCGCGTTCAATACCGATTTGCTCAACTTTGTCTGGGCTGTCACGAAGACCTGCTGTATCAATGATATGTAGTGGCATACCATCAATGTGAATGTGCTCTCTCAATACATCTCGCGTGGTGCCTGCAATGTCAGTCACGATGGCCGCTTCTCGTCCTGCTAGGGCATTAAGCAGCGATGATTTACCTGCATTAGGACGTCCAGCAATCACTACACGCATACCTTCACGCATAATGCTGCCTTGCTTCGCTTGTTGACGCACTTCATCCAGTTGCGTGATGATGGCTGCTAAGTCGCCTGCTACTTTACCATCCGATAAAAAATCAATTTCTTCATCTGGGAAGTCGATAGCAGCTTCAACATACATACGTAGGTGAATGACTTTTTCCACCAGCGTGTGAATGTGTTTTGAGAAATCACCTTGTAGCGAGTGTAGGGCACTTTTTGCCGCTTGCTCGCTGGTTGCATTGATCAAGTCGGCAATCGCTTCAGCTTGGGTTAAATCCATTTTATCGTTTAAGAAAGCGCGCTCTGAGAATTCACCAGGTTGCGCTAAACGCACGCCTTCAATTTGGCAGATCTCTTTTAACAGCATATCTATTACAACGGGGCCACCGTGACCCTGAAGTTCTAATACGTCTTCGCCAGTGAAAGAGTGTGGGTTATTGAAGAACAGGGCAATACCTTGATCAAGCTGCGTACCCGCAAGGCTATTGAAAGAGAGGTATTCAGCATATCTCGGCTTTGGACATTTGCCTAAGATCTTTTCGGCTACGTGAGTAGATAAGCTTCCCGAAACTCGGATGATGCCTACACCACCACGACCGGGCGCGGTTGCTTGTGCGACTATGGTGTCTTGATTAATCATGGATTCTTTTGCTGAGCAATTACAATACTGCAATTGTACTCTAAAGCATCAGTGTCAGCCAGATTGGTCCTTATTGATAACTGTTGTAGATAATAGTTAATAAATTGTTGATATACGTGTTTTTTTGAGATAGGTTGAAATTTCCTATTTAAGGTAAATACTATTGATTAATAAAGCACCCTGATGGTTCTACTCAAACCTGTACTAGTGGCTCTTGGGTTTAATATAAATTAAAGAAGTATCAAATGAATAAGTGCGTTTTTGCTATGGTATTTTTAATACCTGTAATGTCTTTTGCTTCAGACCAAGGTGTCTCTGAATCTAGCAGTGACAAAGCACAGAAGGTTTATGATTCTACTCAGTTTTGTTATTACGCAGATAAAGAGTTTTCTGAAGGCGCAAGGCACTATATTGGTGATGTTGTTCAGCTTTGCACTAAGCGAGAAGACAACACCCTTTACTGGAAAACACTTTAATCTAGTTGCGAGTGAGAAATAGGTTTTACTATATCTAGCTAATGTTTGATGGCATTGATACAAGCTTAGTTATATCTACTTAGCTCCATTAACAGCTTGAATGTCTGCAATATTACTCCCAAATAAAAACGCCAGCTTTGAAGCTGGCGTTTTTATTTTATGAGTACTCGTGATTAGTCGCGTACTTTGATCCCTTGTTTTTCCATCCCACGGTAGATGTAAAGCATCTGTGCAATGGTGATCAAGTTAGATACTAACCAGTAAAGTACTAGACCTGATGGGAATGGGAATAAGATGAAGAAGAACGTAAATACGATTGGCATGTACGTCATCATCTTTTGTTGCATAGGATCAGTTACTGTCATAGGCTGCAGTTTCTGCGTTAAGAACATACTTGCACCAAATAGAATCGGTAATACGTAGTATGGGTCTTTAGCTGATAGATCTGTTAGCCAGAACATGAATTCAGCATGACGTAATTCAGGTGATTCTAGGAATACATAGAATAGCGCTAAGAAGATAGGCATTTGCAGTAATAGCGGCAAACAACCACCCATAGGGTTTACTTTCTCTTTGCGGTAAAGCTCCATAGTGGCTTGACCCATCTTTTGACGGTCATCACCATAGCGCTCTTTTAATTGCATCATCTTAGGTTGAAGCGCACGCATCTTAGCCATAGACGTGTACTGAGCTTTAGTCAGTGGGTAAAGTGCCATCTTAACTAAAATAGTGATAGCGATGATTGCCACACCCCAGTTACCGATAAAGCTATAAAGTAGTTTTAGAAGTACAAGTAGTGGCTGAGAAATAAACCATAACCAACCGAAGTCTACTGCTAAATCTAGGTCTTCATGGATAGCTTCAAGTGCATCACCATCTTTTGGACCCATATAGAAAGTTGAGTTAATGTTGGTCGTGCTGTTTGCTTGTACATTTACCGCTTCGCCTTTAATACCAATGATACCTTGGTTATTACGCAGTAATGTGTAAATTGTATTGTTTAAGGTTTGGTCTGGTACCCAGGCACTTAAGAAATAATGCTGAATGAAAGCAATATAACCACCTTGCGTGTTTTTGCTTAAGTTCGCTTCAGCCATATCTTCGAAGCTGTACTTTTCGTAAGGCTCCTCAGAGGTACCATAGGTTGCACCTAAGTAAGTTTGGTCAACCATGCTGCCTTTTGCTTGCACAGTGCGCTTAACTTGCGTGTAAAGCTGAACTTGAATGGGGTCAGCAGTCGTGTTGTTGACTGTGTATTCTAGTGCAACATCATATTTACCCGCTTTGAATACGTAGGTTTTTGTGTACTTAACACCTTTGTTATCAACAAAAGTCAATGGTACACGTAACTCATCGCCTGATAGTTCATATGCTTTTTGTGGTGCGGTATAAACAGGACGACCTTCAGGATTTGCATCCGGACCATGTAAACCAATTAAACCGCTTTGTGAAATATATTGGCGGCCTTCAAATTCACCTAACAGTAAAAATGGTGTATCGCTGCCATGTGTTTCTGCATGTTGTAATAACTTCGCTTCAACAACATCACCGCCTTTGGTGTCAATTTTTACATCTAGTACGTCAGTTTTAACTGTGATAACTGAACGAACTGCTTTAGTAACTGCGGCTGGTACATCGTTTTGAGTTGATGCTGGCACATCGTCATCTTGCGCGATTGATGAGGAAGGTGCAGTGACTTGTTGTGTAGTGGCACTGGTATCGGCATTCGCTTGAAGTTTTTCATTATTCCACTCTTGGAACAATAAAAACGACACAAGCAATAAACCGATAAATAAAAACGTGCGTTGTGATTCCATAACAGCTCTTATTTCTCGTGTTGGTGTTTAACTTTGTTGGACTTCTCAGGTACGGGGTCATCCCCACCTGCGCTTAAAGGGTGACATTTTAATATGCGTTTGAGCGCTAACCAACTCCCTTTTATCGATCCATGACAATTAATTGCCTGAATTGCATAACTGGAGCAAGATGGATTAAAGCGACAGTGAGGACCAAGTAACGGACTAATAAAATTTTGATAGCCTTTAATTAGCACAATTAAAGCAAGTTTCGGCAGGCTTAATAGCCATGCAAAGGTCAACTTTTTTTTAGCTTGTGCCATGGTCACGCATTGAATGTTTAAAAGGTGAACTAAAGATACCTTAAATAGGGGGGTAAAGCTATTCAGCAGAAGCTTAATACACTACTTTTGCTGAGTTTTAGCTGGTTTCTTACCTTTATAAGGACGCTTTTTGTAAGGTTTAGGTTTTGGAGCACCTGGCTTACAACGTTCATTTATTTTTAACCAAAGTTTATTAAGTTGTTTAGTTAGCTCTTCATTTGTTTGTTCATCAACACCTGATTTAACCATCAAGACAATATCGATGTTATCAAGTTTATGTTGATTTAAACGAAAGCTCTCACGGGCAAGACGTTTAATGCGGTTTCTTTGAACAGCCAGTTTACAACGTTTTTTAGCAACAGTGAGACCTAGTCTTGGTTGACCAGCTTCATTTGGTTTAGCTAATAAAGTAAAGAAGGGTGTTGCTGCACGAGCAGGTTCATTGAATATGCGGGAGTAGTGCGAGGGAGTTAACAGACGTAACTCCCTGCTAAAGCTAAAGCTTTCCACTAATGATTAAGCAGAAAGTACTTTACGACCTTTAGCACGACGACGTGCTAAAACTTTACGGCCGTTAGCAGAAGCCATACGTGCACGGAAACCGTGAGTACGCTTACGCTTTAATACGCTAGGTTGAAAAGTTCTTTTCATAACAATTCCATCCGATCGGTTAAGGTTAAAACATCCTATGCAGGTCGCGATCCTGGCACAGGTGCCATTGCGAGCGCGAGATATTAATGCCGAGGACGACGAAAGTCAATGATAATCTCATTTACAGAGCAAAATAGTTGTAAAATTAAGCAACTTAATGAGCCCAATATAAAAGCGGGTGTATTATACTCGTGATCTAGACATAAAGGGTAGCAGATCTTGAAAGATCTGTTCTTATTTGGGTTTTCCACAGGTCTTGGGGTCAATCTGAATAAAAGCTTGGGAAAACTTAATTTGATCACAATTATCGCGTGAGATCTTGGTTGTTTTTTGTTATGATCTGTCGCTCGGATCTAAAATAAAAGTGTTTATAAAACAGTTGTTTAATTATTTTTATCAACAAGATCCTAGTTTTTGAAAAAGTCAATATTGAAGTTGTGGATAAGATCAATTCATAATACCCGGCTTCCACTTATATTTTGTGATAAAAATTAATCAATTCTTGTACTGTTTACGATGTACGAGAATATTAACCCATTGGAGTTGTTCAGCGTGTATCTGTCTGTTTGGCAAAGTTGTTTATATGTGTTGCAAGATGAATTGCCATCTCAGCAATTTAGTATGTGGGTTAGGCCACTGCAAGCAGAGAGTACCGATGATACTTTGACCATTTATGCACCTAATCGCTTTGTTTTAGATTGGGTTAGAGAAAAATATCTCAACCGCATTAATGAGTTATTGGTTGAAATTTGTGGTGACGAAGCGCCTGAGTTGCGATTTGATGTTGGTACTCCAACTGCAGTTCAAGCGAATAATTCTGCAGAGCAATCAAATAATGTTCCACTTCAAGCAACAAGCAACGAACAAATGCAAGTAACAGCTCAGCCTGTTGCTGAACAAAAGGTGGAGCCTGCGCCCAAGTCTGGTTATAAATCTAATATTAAAGAAAACTATACGTTTGATAATTTCGTCGAAGGTAAATCAAACCAGTTAGCTAAGGCGGCTGCAACTCAAGTTGCCGATAACCCGGGTAATGCGTTTAACCCTGTCTTTATTTATGGTGGTACAGGTTTAGGTAAAACTCACCTTTTACACGCGGTGGGCAATGGCATCATGGAAAAGAAAAAAGATGCCAAAATTGTCTACATGCACTCTGAACGTTTTGTTCAAGACATGGTTAAAGCGCTACAAAATAATGCCATCGAAGAGTTTAAGCGTTATTATCGCAGTGTTGACGCTTTGATGATCGATGATATTCAATTTTTCGCAAACAAAGAGCGTTCGCAAGAAGAGTTTTTCCATACCTTTAATGCTTTACTAGAAGGTAATCAGCAAATTATTTTAACTTCTGACCGTTACCCTAAAGAAATTGAAGGGGTAGAAGATAGATTAAAGTCTCGTTTTGGTTGGGGTTTAACAATTGCCATTGAGCCGCCAGAGCTTGAAACTCGTGTGGCAATCCTGATGAAGAAAGCACAGCAGAGTAATATTAACTTACCCCATGAAGTAGCTTTCTTCATCGCGAAAAAATTGCGTTCAAATGTACGTGAGCTCGAAGGTGCGCTTAACCGTGTAATTGCAAATGCAAATTTCACAGGTCGCCCAATTTCTATCGATTTCGTAAAAGAAGCACTGCGTGACTTATTAGCATTGCAGGATAAGCTGGTTACGATCGATAATATTCAACGTACAGTTGCTGAGTACTATCGTATTCGCGTTTCTGATCTACTATCCAAACGTCGAAGCCGTTCGGTTGCAAGACCGAGACAAGTGGCGATGGCGCTATCTAAAGAATTAACAAACCATAGTTTACCTGAAATTGGCGACGCGTTTGGTGGTCGTGATCACACCACCGTGTTACATGCTTGTCGTAAGGTAAAATCACTTCGTGATGAGAGTCATGAGGTAAAAGAAGATTATCAAAATTTAATTAGAACATTGTCGTCTTAATTTTCGGGCTTAATTTATTATGCAAATTACAATTTCAAGAGAGCAATTTTTAAAGCCGTTAATGCAGGTTTCAGGTGCCATTGAGCGTAAACACACACTACCTATTCTTTCTAATGTATTGTTAGAAATTAAAGATGGCGTGTTGGCGATGACGGGGACCGATTTAGAGATTGAATTGGTTGCAAGTTCGCACCTTGAAAATCCAGCTGAAGACGCCAAACTGACTTTGCCAGCTAAGAAGCTACTCGATATCTGTAAAAGCTTACCAGATGGTTCAGAACTCACTTTTTCTATGCAAGAACATCAAGTGCTTCTAACCAGTGGAAAAAGCCGTTTTTCACTAACGACATTAGCTGCTGAAGATTTTCCGAATCTTGAACAGTGGGATGGTGAAGTTGAATTCAAGACAACCCGTTTAGAGTTAAGACGTTTACTTGAGAGTACGCATTTCTCAATGGCGAACCAAGATGTTCGTTATTATTTGAACGGTATGTCATTTGAAGTTGATAACAGTGAAATAAAAACTGTTGCCACTGATGGCCACCGTTTAGCAATCGCAGCTCAGCCATTGTCTGAATCTTTAAACACTCAGCGTCAGTTAATTATTCCGAGAAAGGGTGTGCAAGAGATTATGCGCCTTTTACCAGCAGACGATGAACTGATTTCAATTCAGTTTGGTGCAAATCATGTACGCTTAATTGATGGTGAATTTACTTTTACCAGTAAACTAGTTGATGGTCGTTTTCCTGACTATCGTCGTGTTCTTCCTCGTGGTGGCGATAAATTAGTAACTGCAAATCGCGAATGGTTACGTAGTGCATTCCAACGCGTTTCTATCTTATCGAATGAAAAGTTCCGTGGTGTTCGTCTTAATCTATCAAGTGGCTTATTAAAGATCACTGCAAATAACCCAGAGCAAGAACAAGCAGAAGAAGTAGTTGAAGTGGGTTATCAAGGCGACGACTTAGAAATTGGCTTTAATGTTTCTTATGTCTTAGACGTATTGAATACATTAAAAACTGAAGATGTTCAGTTCACATTATCTGACTCAAATTCAAGTGCATTAATTGAGGGCGTAAGCCAAGATGATGCTATGTATGTTGTGATGCCAATGCGTTTATAGTTTATGAGCTTGAACCATATTAGCCTCAATCATTTTCGAAATATTGAGGCTTTATCTTTTCAGCCGAGCGCAGACATTAATATCATCTATGGTGCGAACGGCAGTGGAAAAACCAGCCTTCTCGAAGCCATCTATTTCCTTTCTCACGGTAAATCTTTTCGTACTAACAAGCAGAAACTACTTATTCATTACGAGCAAGATGCTTGTATTGTTCATGCTAAAAAACAACACCTTAACTTGTCTATACCCCTAGGTATCAGTAAGAATAAGCAGGGTGAAACACAACTTAAAATACAAGGTCAATCCAGTAGAAAAATCTCAGAACTGGCTCAGTTGTTACCAGTGCAAGTTATTACACCAGAGAGTTATGAATTGTTTTTTGGTGGCCCAAAAGAGCGTAGGAAGTTTTTAGATTTAGGTGTGTTCCACGTGGAACAATCTTTTTTCAATGCCTGGCGACAGTTCAATAAAATACTTAAACAACGCAATGCACTCCTTAAATCACGTCCACATAATTACGCCGAGCAAATCAAATTCTGGGACGTTGAATTTGTTAAGGTGGCTGATCAAATAAATATCGCAAGAAAAGCCTATATAGAGAGGTTTAATGCGTATTTTTTTGATAAAATAGTGGGTCAAATACCTATATTTTCTGGCCTAGAATTACGTTATGATGCTGGTTGGAAAGAAGACTTGGCAAGCACGTTAAAAACTAATTTTGAGCGTGATGTTAGGCTTGGTTATACAAGTAAAGGACCGCATAAAGCTGATTTTAGCTTTTATATAAATGGTCATAGTATAGAAAATATTTTTTCTCGGGGTCAGTTAAAACTGTTGTTGTATGCGTTAAAGATTACGCAAAACACCTTAATTGAGTCCGAAACAAAAAAGCAGTCAATATTGCTAATCGATGATTTACCCTCAGAACTAGGGGAAGAAACGATGACTAGTGTGGCTGAATTATTAAAATTATGTCAGTCACAGCTATTTATTACAGCTATTACTGCTGAAAGTATTTCTGCTGTTGTGGAACCAATACAAAGAGAAAAGAAAATGTTCCACGTGAAACATGGCAGTTTAACAACATAAAATTGGAAGAAACCCATGTCTGAAAATTACGATTCGTCCAGTATTAAAGTACTGAAAGGATTGGATGCGGTAAGAAAGCGTCCGGGAATGTATATAGGGGATACGGATGATGGCACTGGTCTTCATCATATGGTATTCGAGGTAGTAGATAACTCAATCGATGAAGCATTAGCTGGTTATTGTGATGATATCTTCGTAACTATTCATACTGACGGTTCTGTATCAGTTCGAGATAATGGACGTGGTATTCCTACCTCTATTCACCCTGAAGAAGGGGTGTCAGCTGCTGAAGTTATCATGACGGTGCTTCATGCCGGTGGTAAATTTGATGATAACTCATATAAAGTATCAGGTGGTCTTCACGGTGTAGGTGTTTCAGTCGTAAACGCGCTATCTGAAAAGTTACAACTTACAATCCGTCGTGAAGGTAAACTTCACCAGCAAAAATATACCATGGGTGTACCAGATGCTCCGCTAGCGGAGATTGGTGAATCTGAAACTACGGGTACTGAGTTACGCTTCTGGCCAAGTGCTGAAACTTTTTCTGATACAAATTTCCACTACGATATTCTTGCAAAACGCCTTCGTGAACTCTCATTTCTTAATTCTGGTGTGAGTATCATCCTGACCGATGAGCGTGAAGAGAATAAGCAAGACCACTTCAAATATGAAGGTGGTATTCAAGC
The DNA here is from genome assembly GCA_964479805.1 of uncultured Pseudoalteromonas sp. Taxonomy (GTDB): domain Bacteria; phylum Pseudomonadota; class Gammaproteobacteria; order Enterobacterales; family Alteromonadaceae; genus Pseudoalteromonas. Next base: position 24,869 of record CAYZOE010000022.1, read on the forward strand.
TTTCGTTGAATATCTAAACCGTAAGAAAACACCTGTGCATCAGAATGTATTCAACTTCACTTCAGAGCGTGAAGATGGCATTAGTGTTGAAGTATCAATGCAGTGGAATGATGGTTTCCAAGAAAACATTTACTGTTTCACGAACAATATTCCTCAGCGTGACGGTGGTACGCACTTAGCAGGTTTCCGTGCTGCACTGACTCGTACGCTGAACAACTACATGGAAAAGGAAGGCTTTAACAAGAAAGCGAAAACAGCAAGTAACGCGACAGGTGATGATGCGCGTGAAGGCCTAACGGCAGTTGTGAGTGTTAAAGTACCAGATCCAAAGTTCTCTTCTCAGACTAAAGATAAACTTGTATCAAGTGAAGTAAAGTCAGCTGTTGAGCAAGCCATGGCCGAAAAACTTAACGAGTATCTACTAGAAAATCCGAATGATGCTAAGACGGTTGTAAATAAGATCATTGATGCAGCTCGTGCACGTGAAGCAGCACGAAAAGCGCGTGAAATGACTCGCCGTAAAGGAGCAATGGATTTAGCGGGCTTACCAGGTAAGCTGGCTGATTGCCAAGAAAAAGACCCAGCACTTTCTGAATTATACATAGTGGAGGGTGACTCGGCGGGTGGTTCTGCGAAGCAAGGTCGTAATCGTAAGAACCAAGCAATCTTACCGCTGAAAGGTAAAATTCTGAACGTTGAGAAAGCACGCTTTGATAAGATGCTATCTTCTCAAGAAGTTGCAACACTTATTACTGCACTTGGTTGTGGCATTGGCCGTGATGAATACAACCCTGAAAAGCTGCGTTATCACCGAATCATCATCATGACCGATGCTGATGTCGATGGTTCGCACATTCGTACGTTACTATTGACCTTCTTCTACCGTCAGATGCCCGAAATCATTGAACGTGGTTATGTGTATATTGCTCAGCCGCCACTTTATAAAGTGAAGAAAGGTAAGCAAGAGCAGTACATCAAAGATGAAAATGCGCTTACTGGTTACTTGCTAGAGTTAGCATTAAATGGTGCTGCGTTATATCCAGCGGAAGGTGCAGCTGCAATTGAAGGCAATGCACTCGCAAATATCGTTTATGATTATCAGAAAACGGTAGAAGTGTTAGAGCGATTAAATCGTAAATACCCAGCATCAGTAACAAATCGTCTAATCTATCAACCTGAGATCACAGAAGCTGATCTATCTGATAAAGACAAAGTAACTAGCTGGACTGAACGTTTAGTCGCTGACCTTGTAGAAAAAGATGAAGATGCAACTATCTTCAATGCTGAAGTAGCGTACGACGAAGAGCGTCATATGTACTACCCAGTGGTTAAGATCCGTCAGCATGGTGTTGATAAAGCTTATACACTTGACTACAACTTCATTACGTCTAAAGATTATGTACGTATCGCAAACACAGGTAAGCAAATGGCGAACTTGATGGAAGAGAGCGGTTACGTACAACGTGGTGAGAAGACGCACCCTGTTACTGACTTTGTATCAGGTCTTGATTGGTTGGTGAGTGAATCAAAGCGTGGCTTGTATACACAACGTTATAAAGGATTGGGTGAAATGAACCCAGACCAGCTTTGGGAAACAACGATGGATCCAGGTGCACGTCGCATGCTTCAGGTAACCATTGAAGATGCCATTGCAGCTGACCAATTATTTGCGACACTGATGGGTGACCAAGTTGAACCTCGTCGTGAGTTCATCGAAAGCAATGCATTACGTGTTGTGAACTTAGACGTTTAGTCGAGTTATAAATAATATTTAAAAAGGCGGGATTTCCCGCCTTTTTTTATGTTTGATGCTTAAAACCCTGCACAGCACGCGGTATACTGAGCATAATTTTCAATCACAAAACCCTGCGCTGATAGCCACTCAGTGAGCTCTACTAGGCGCAATGAGCCAAATTAAATTAAGCCAACTATGCAAAAATACGATTTAAAAACTTTTCAAGGCTTGATCCTGGCACTACAGGATTACTGGGCACAGCAAGGCTGTGTGATCGCTCAGCCACTTGATATGGAAGTAGGCGCGGGTACATTCCACCCACTGACATTCTTGAAATCAATTGGCCCAGAGCCAATGTCGAGTGCTTATGTGCAACCGTGTCGTCGCCCTACAGATGGCCGCTATGGTGAGAACCCTAACCGCCTTCAACACTACTACCAATTCCAAGTTGTGTTAAAGCCATCTCCAGATAATATTCAAGAGCTGTATTTAGGTTCTCTTGCTGCTATGGGCATCGATACGTTAACACATGAGGTTCGTTTCGTAGAAGATAACTGGGAATCACCAACGCTAGGTGCTTGGGGTCTTGGTTGGGAAGTGTGGTTAAATGGCATGGAGGTGACGCAGTTCACCTACTTCCAACAGGTGGGCGGCCTAGAATGTGCACCGGTAACTGGCGAAATCACTTACGGTCTAGAGCGTCTTGCTATGTATATACAAGGTGTAGACAGTATTTATGACTTAGTATGGACTGATGGTCCTATGGGTAAAGTCACTTATGGTGATGTATTCCATCAGAACGAAGTTGAGCAGTCGACTTATAACTTTGAGCATGCTGATGTTGATGCTTTATTTGCACAGTTTGATCAGTGTGAGAAAGAAAGTGAAAAACTAATTGAAGCAGGTTTACCACTACCAGCATATGAGCAGGTAATGAAAGCATCTCATGCTTTCAATTTATTAGATGCCCGTCATGCTATCTCAGTAACAGAGCGTCAACGTTATATCCTTCGTGTACGCGCATTATCTAAAGCTTGTGCACAGGCATATTATGAAGCGCGTGAAGCGCTTGGTTTCCCGCTTTGTAAGGACTGAACATGACAACTGAAAATTTATTAGTAGAAATTGGTACTGAAGAGTTACCACCAAAATCACTGCGCAAACTAGCAACCGCTTTTGCAGACAACCTAACTGAAGAGTTGAAAGCATTAGAGTTATCTTTCGATAGCATCAATTGGTATGCATCACCACGTCGTTTAGGTTTAAAGGTTGCAGCGCTTGCGACTGAACAACAAGATAAAGTTGTAGAAAAGCGTGGTCCTGCCACTAAGGCAGCTTTTGATGCGGACGGTAATCCAACTAAAGCAGCCATGGGTTGGGCGCGTGGTTGTGGTATCGAAGTGAGCGAAGCAGAGACGCTAGAAACAGAAAAGGGTGCTTGGTTACTTCACCGTGCGACGGTAAAAGGTCAAGCGGCTACAGAGCTACTTGCTGATGCAATTAACAAAGCGTTGGCTAAATTACCTATTCCAAAACCTATGCGTTGGGGTTCGAATAAAACACAATTTATTCGTCCTGTGCATACTGTGGCTGCACTTCTTGGTGATACACAAGTTCAAGGTGAAGTGTTAGGAAAAGCGATCAGTAATGAACTGCAAGGTCACCGTTTCCATCATCCAGCACGTGTAACTGTCAATCACGCTGATGAGGTATTCGAAACGCTTAAATCAGCTTATGTTGTTGCAGACTACGAAGCGCGTAAAGCACAAATTCGTGCACAAATTGAAGCAGCTGCAGCGGCAGTTGACGCGGTTGTGGCAATGGATGAAGACTTACTTGAAGAAGTGACTTCTCTTGTTGAGTGGCCAGTTACGTTAACTGCATCATTCGAAAAAGAGTTCTTAGCTGTGCCTGACGAAGCGCTTATCTATACCATGAAGGACGATCAGAAGTACTTCCCGCTATTAGACAAGGCAGGCAACTTAATTAATAAGTTCCTATTCGTGTCTAACATCGAAAGTAAAGATTCAAGTGTGGTTATCTCAGGTAACGAAAAGGTTGTCCGTCCTCGTCTAGCTGATGCACAATTCTTCTTTGAAACCGATAAAAAGAAAACCCTTGAAAGCCGCCTAGAATCTTTAGGTAGCGTATTGTTCCAAAAGCAGCTTGGTACTTTAAAAGATAAATCAGAGCGTATTGCAGCATTAGCGGGTTATATCGCTGAGCAAGTTGGTGCAGACAAGGCATTGGCTGAACGTGCAGGTCTATTAAGTAAAACAGACTTAATGACTGAGATGGTCATGGAATTCACTGATGTTCAAGGTGTAATGGGTATGCATTACGCACGTATCGACGGCGAGGCGGAAGAAGTTGCTCTAGCACAAAACGAGCAATATATGCCGCGTTTTGCTGGTGATAATTTACCATCAAATCCTATCAGCTATGCTGTTGCATTGGCAGATAAGTTTGACACGCTAGTGGGTATCTTTGGTATTGGCCAAGCGCCAAAAGGTGACAAAGACCCGTTTGCTCTTCGTCGTGCAGCCATCGGTGCACTCCGTATAATGGTAGAGAAAGAGCTTAAATTAGACATCCATGACATCGTTGCTAAGTCTCAGGAATTATTTGCTGACAAGCTAAGCAATGACAATGTGGCTGAAGACGTGTTTGAATTTATGCTAGGTCGTTTCCGTGCTTGGTACCAAGATGAAGGTATCAGTGTTGACGTGATCCAAGCAGTATTAGTGCGTCGTCCATCTTCACCGGCTGATTTCGACCGTCGTGTTAAAGCGGTAAGCCACTTCCGTACATTGGCAGAAGCTGAAAGCTTGGCAGCGGCAAATAAGCGTGTAAACAATATTCTTGCTAAGAATAATGTGACTAGCGATGCTGCAGTAGACAACGCTTTATTAGCCGAAGACGCAGAGAAAGTGCTAGCAGCACAAGTTGCTGAGTTAACCGAAGCGCTTGCACCGGTATACGCTGCAGGTGATTACCAAGGCGCATTAACGCAACTGGCAAGTCTTCGTGAAGCGGTTGATAAATTCTTCGATAATGTAATGGTAATGGCTGATGATGAAGCGGTGAAAAATAACCGTTTAGCGCTGCTAAGTCAGTTAAGTCGCTTGTTCTTAAATACAGCAGATATCTCGGTACTTCAGAATTAATCTGTTTGATTGAGATCCTGTCAAAAGCCAACCACAGCGGTTGGCTTTTTGTCATTTAATGTTAGAGAGTTACAAACTCTTTTACAAAATACTTCGCACTTTTACAGCGCTATATATTCTAATAAGTATGAGTTAGAAAAGCTCAGAACTAAGCTGAGCAAAGTGGCTGAGAGGAAATTAAAGGTATGAAAAAATTATCCGCAGCGTTAATAGCTTTATTACTTTCTGCGTGTTCGAGTCAGGTATATCTTCCGGGCAAAGAAACTATTCAGCCGAATGTAAAACCCCTCGATAGAGACATGTATCTGCGTGGTGACTTTACTTTATGGGATGCAGAGCCACACTATAAACTGGGTGCACAACAACCGGGTATTTATACGGTACGCGCAAAGTTTATGACGCCGGGCAAAGTGTATGAATTTAAAATTGCCGATGAATCTTGGAGTAAAGGATTTAACTGTGGTTATCAGTCGTCAGGCTCACTGCAATTAAATAAACCAATACCAGCGAACTGTGACACGGTATATAACTACTTTAGTTTTGCACCGAGTAAAAAGGGCTGGTACACCATCACCTTTGATTATCGAAACTCGGCTTTGCCTTTGGTCATGGTGAGTAAAGGGTAAGTTAAAGCGAACGAATGCTTTATTAAATAACCTGAGCTCTGGATAATAAATCTATCTCCAGCGGCTACTTTCAACGTTAACTGCGTTGAATTTACTTGCAATAGGCTAGCTATTGACGCGTAAATTCGCCTGGTTATCGATAAAAGTCTCCGGCTGCAGACTTAAAAAAGCACTTATCATTTCAATATCATAACGTTAGTAAATCTCTTAACCAAAGCTCAGGTTAAATAACGAACGAAAAGGGCTTATTTGCCCTTTTTTACTAAGTAACGGAAAGGCGCTTGTTCAACTTCTTTGGCAACCAATGTATGGTCCATAAATTCACAGAAGCTTGGAATATCACGGGTAGTTGATGGGTCATCTGCGATAATTAATAACGTTTCACCATCAGACATTTTTCTCACCGCACCACGTACCATCATCACAGGCTCAGGACAACGAAGACCGATTGCATCTAATGTATGATCGGGATTAGAAAATGGCATGGTGACTCTCTTAAACAAGCTAAAAATAGGGCGAATATTTTACCCACTGCGCGATGACAAATAAACCATCACAAGCTGCTAATTTGAGCTTTATAGAGATTTAGAACCCAAAACGAAAAAAGGCAAAGCGTTTTCACACTTTGCCTTTGTACCAGCATTCATGACTGAAATACTGGTTCACCAAGTTGAGTTTTGCGTTTTGAATAATTTCTCGACAAGAGAAATGAGCGCAAGCGCTTTAACAGCTCACTTATTAAGTGAGCTGTTTTGGGCTTATTCTACGCGCTCAAACACCGTTGCGATGCCTTGGCCTAAACCAATGCACATGGTGGCTAAACCATATTTTGCACCTTTGTCTTCCATCAAGTGGATAAGTGACGTACTGATACGTGAACCCGAACAACCCAGTGGGTGACCTAGGGCAATCGCACCACCATTTAGATTCACTTTCTCGTCTGCCACTTCAAGTAGACCAAGATCTTTTAATACAGGTAGAGACTGTGCAGCGAAAGCTTCGTTAAGCTCAGCTACATCGATATCATCAATCGTAATACCTGCTTGTTGTAATGCCTTCTTACTTGCAGGAACAGGACCGTAACCCATGATTGATGGATCGCAGCCTGCAACCGCCATTGACTTAACACGGGCACGAATAGGTAAGCCTAGAGCTTTGGCTTTCTCTTCGCTCATTACTAGCATCACAGATGCTCCATCTGACAGTGCAGATGAAGTACCCGCAGTCACAGTGCCTGACGCTGGGTTAAACACAGGGCGAAGTTGTGATAAACCTTCAAGTGTTGTCTCTGGGCGAATTACTTCGTCGTCTTCTACTAACACTGGCACGCCATCATCATCGTGACCTTCTGTTGGTAAAATCTCACGAGCAAAACGACCTTCAACGGTCGCAGCATGTGCACGTTGGTGTGAACGTACCGCGAATGCATCTTGTTGCTCACGGCTGATACCATGGATTGTTGCAAGGTACTCAGCAGTTAAACCCATTGAACCTGCAGCTTGTGCCACTGAAGTTGATAAGCCTGGGTGGAAATCAACACCGTGTGTCATAGGTACGTGACCCATGTGCTCAACACCACCGATAAGGTAAGTGTCACCTGCACCTGTCATGATTGCCCGAGCTGCATCATGCAGTGCTTGCATTGATGAGCCACATAGTCGGTTAACGGTAACCGCTGGCACAGTGTGAGGAATACCAGCAAGTAGTGCTGCATTACGCGCTACATTAAAGCCTTGCTCAAGAGTTTGCTGAACACAACCCCAGTAGATGTCGTCGATGCTTGCTGGATCAACTTGTGGGTTACGCTCAAGAATACCTTTCATTAGGTGTGCACTTAAGTCTTCTGCGCGACGGTGTTTGAACACACCGTTTTTAGAGCGGCCCATTGGCGTACGAAGACAATCAACGATTACTGCATTTTGCATAGTCATGTTATTGGCCCTCCACGGCATAGAATACTTTACCTTCAGTCGCCCATTGACGTGTCTGTTCTGATACTTGGTAAATTTCACCTAGATGTGCATACTTGTCAGCCATAGCAACAAAATTAGCTAGACCAATTTGATCTAGATAACGGAATGCACCGCCTCTGAATGGAGGGAAGCCAATACCGTAAATAAGCGCCATATCTGCTTCTTGTGGAGAAGCGACAATACCTTCTTGTAAGCAAAGTAGAACTTCGTTAATCATTGGCACCATACAACGCTCAATGATGGTTTGTTTATCAAACTCAGTTGCAGAGTCGCAAATGCTACTTAATAGTGCAACTGCGTCAGCGTCTTTAGTTTTCTTAAGGCGACCGCGACGATCTGGGGCATATTGGTAGAAACCTTTTTGGTTCTTCTGACCAAAACGTTCGGCATTAGCAAGTACCGCAACTGGATCTTTATCTTGGCGAGCCATACGAGTAGGGAAGCCATCCGCCATCACGCCCGTACAATGGTTAGCTGTATCGATACCGACAACGTCTAGTAGATATGCTGGGCCCATAGGCCAACCAAATACGTTTTCCATGACCTTATCAACTTTAGTAAAGTCAGCGCCTTCAACAACGAGTTTGCTGAAACCTGCAAAGTATGGGAAAAGCACACGGTTAACAAAGAAACCCGGGCAATCGTTTACAACGATAGGTGACTTGCCAAGTTTTAATGCGTAATCAACTACGGCAGCAACTGTTTCATCTGAGGTCTTTTCACCACGAATGATCTCAACAAGCGGCATTTTTGGCACAGGGTTGAAAAAGTGCATACCACAGAAGTGCTCTGGCTTTTCTAATGCTTCAGCCAGTTCGTCAATGCGGATTGTCGATGTGTTCGAGGTTAAAATAGTGCCTTCAGGTAATTGCTTTTCAAGACCAGCAAGCACCGTTTTCTTCACTTGTGGGTGCTCAACAACGGCTTCAACCACAATGTCAGAGCCAGCTAAATCAGCATCATTCAGTGTTGGCTTGATCTTACCTAGCGTGCCAACCATCTTGTCTAGCTTCATGTGACCACGTTCTACTTTTTTACCAAGTAGCGATGCTGCTTCATTCATGCCTAGATCAAGGGCCGCTTGGTTGATGTCTTTCATGACAATCGGCGTGCCTTTATAAGCAGATTGGTATGCGATACCGCCACCCATAATACCTGCACCTAGTACTGCGGCTTGTTTAATCTCAGTAGAAGATTGCTTAGCTTGCTTCTTTGCCACACCTTTGATGTATTGGTCAGCTAAGAAGATACCTGTTTGCGCGGCCGCTTCTGCCGTTTTAGCCAGCTTTGCGAAGTTGGCATTTTCAATTGCCATGGCTTCATCGCGCGTTGCATTTGCAGCGGCTTTAATTGTTCTTACTGCCATCACAGGTGCAGGGTAGTGACCTTTGGTTTTACCCATCACCAGGCCTTCAGCCATTGCGAAGCTCATGCCTTGCTCAACGCGGTTTAGTTTCAATGGGTCAAGTTTTAGCTGACGTTTTGCACGCCAATCAAGTTTGCCAGCAACAGCTTGCTCAAGGGTTTTTACTGCTGCTTCTACTAATTTTTCCTTTGCAACCACACCGTCTACCGCACCGACTTTCAATGCGTCTGCTGCACGGTTTTCTTTACCTGTGGTGATCCACGTCATGGCATTATCAGCACCAATAATACGTGGTAAGCGTACCGTACCGCCAAAACCAGGCATGATCCCTAATTTAACTTCTGGTAGGCCAATTTTTGCTTTTTGACTTGCGATACGATAATCCGTAGCAAGTAACCATTCACACCCACCGCCGAGTGCAAGGCCATCAATAGCAGATGCAGTTGGGAACGGTAAGTCTTCAATGGCATCGAAAACATCTGTTGCTGACTTTATCCAACCAACGAGTTCTTCTTCTGGGCGTTGGAAAGTCGGTAAGAATTCAAAAATGTCGGCGCCGATGATGAAATGGTCTTTGTCACTGGTGAAAACCATTGCCGCGATATCATCGCGTTGGCTTAGTTCGGCAAATGCTTTGCCACATTCTTGTAGGGTTTGCTGAGAAAGTTTGTTTACCGAACCTGGCATACAGAACTTAAACTCAGCGATATTGCCTTTGTAAAAATCAACAACAAAGGACTCGCTCTTGTATAACATGCTTGTTCTCCCGTGTTATCACACTGGTACGATGAGTTGTTAATTTACTCAGTTTGGACCCTTTAAATTAAAATTGCAATGAAAAATTTACCAGAGGTTTACGCCTGCCTTAAAAATTTGCAGTTGAGCTGCTAAGGTGGTTGAGTAACTATATGCTCAAGTTATTTTTATCCTGATGGCGTTTAGTCTTGATAACAGTCGATGTACAAACTTGGTTTGTGCTTTTTGTTGGCGTGTTATTAGTGCGTGGAGCTTATGCCCTTGAGTACATTTATTCATCTTAGAGATAGCCAAGCTTCGGCAAGATGAATGCATTAATACTTATCTCATTCATTAATTCAAAATTTAAAGTGTAAAGGTCATTATGAAATCTTGGATCATGACCATTGCCGCTACCAGCCTAGGCGCATTTAGCTGGTTTTCTTCTGCGAGCAATGAGCATCAAGCATTTAAAGATGCAGAAAAAGTTGCACGTTCAGGTAACTACAAAACGTTTAAAGCAGCGATCAACAACTTAGAACATCCGCTTAAACCTTATGCTGAGCTGGCGTTTTATAAACGTTACCCTCGCCTGAAATATCAGCAAGACATAAGCCATTATTTAAGTGTCTACGATAACACGCCGTTAGAGTGGCCGGTGCGCAAGAGCTGGCTGGAGTATTTGCAGCGTCGTGGAAAAAAAGCGCTCTTTGTTGAGTATTATCAGCCTACCAGCAATGCCGAGTTACACTGTCGCTATCTACAGTATCAAATTGATTTAGGCGCACCGAAAGCACAACTGCTTGATCAAGTGGATGCACTTTGGACGGTCGGTAAGTCTCAGCCTAAAGCGTGCGATAAATTATTTAGAATTTGGCGAAAAGACGAGCGCATGACTGAAGCTATAGTGTGGCAGCGCATTACTAAAGCGGCACAAGGCGGGCAAGTTGCGCTTTTACCTTATTTAAAAACGCTGCTCCCTAAAAAAGAAGCTTATTTAGCCGATTTATATAAAGCAGTAAGGCATGATCCAAGTGCCTCTGCTGGACTATACCGCTATAAAAATCGCTCAAGTAAAGAGGCTGAAATAGCGGTATATGGCGTGAACCGTCTTATTTGGCGTGATCAAAAGCTTGCTCTAAGAGCATGGGATAAACTGCAAAGTATGTTTGCATTTAGCCAAGCGCAAAAAGATGCGGTAGCGTATAGCTTTGCATTGGCTTTGGCATCAAAAGGGCATAATGATGCACGCTTTTGGTTAAATAAAGTGCCTGAAGAGTTGCAAGATACTAAGCTTCGTCAATGGATGATGGCTAATATGCTCAAAGAGCAGGATTGGGCGGGGATCGTGGCTTTATTTACGGGGATGAAGAACCTAAGTAATGGCCAACAATATTGGCTTGCTTATAGTTATAATCAGCGTGGTGAGCTAGAAAAAGCACAACAGTTATGGCTGCCTTTGGCGGTAAAGCGTGATTATTATGGCTTTTTAGCCGCGGCACGTTTAAATATGCCGGTGTCGTTGAATAATCAAACTCTAGATGTACCTCAAGCTATTATTGATAAGGTGTCTCAGGCACCGGGCTTTTTAAGAGCGAAAGCATTATATGAGCTTGATCGTTTTACTTCGGCACGCAGAGAATGGAATTATCTGACCAACACCTCAAGTAATGAAGAAAAGCTGGCTGCGTCAATACTCGCCGCTGATCTTGAATGGTATGACAGTGCTATCCGTACTTTAGCTGAGATTAAAGCGTGGAACTATGTCGACTTGCGATTCCCCATGGCGTTTGAAGCGTTATTCATGCGTTATAGTAAGCGTAATCATGTGGATCTAGCGTGGAGTATTGCTATTTCGCGAAGAGAGAGCTCTTTTGCACCAGACGCGGTGTCTCATGCTAACGCCCATGGCTTAATGCAATTATTACCGAGTACAGCCAGGTACGTTAGCAAACAAAAAGTCTCCAAGCGACAGCTTTATAAACCGGCCACTAATATTCGTTTAGGTACCGATTACTTAGAGTATTTAAAGAAAAAGAATGGCGGCAATGAGATTTTAGCTACGGCTTCTTATAATGCAGGGTATCATAGAATTAAGCGTTGGTTACCCGAGCAAGGTATGCCAGCAGAGCTTTGGATAGAGCTCATCCCATTTAAAGAAACCCGAAACTATGTGAAAAACGTGATGGCATATCGTCAGGTTTATCACACTAAGTTGGGTCGAGAGGGTAATATATTGGCCCCAATCTTGGATATGAAAATAGAGAAATAACAACAATCCTTTTAATTAAGAGATTTATTTTGAGGCAAGAAAAGCTTGTCGATAGCAGCGCTCTCGTGCTCAGCTAACGCTAAGATACCTACACTCATGTAGGCAAAGCAAAAACTATGCTATTTAGTTGTTCTAATAAGTGGTTTTAAATTAAAAAGTTTTAACGCTGTTAGCAGCAGCTTTAGGCCCTCAAAATGATTAATTATAATTTAGGGATGGTATATCGTGTCATTGCAATCCAGCGTGTTGGCTGGATTGCCTTTCAGGCCTTGTGCTAGACTGGCTTAATGAAAAAACTAAATGAAATGGGTACGCCATGGAACAATTAGCACATTTATTCGCTGGACATATTGCAACACTGCAGCAGCGCACCAAAACCATTATTGAGCGAGAAAGCTTAGATGGCTTAGTGATCCACTCTGGACAAGCAAAGCGTCAGTTTTTAGATGACATGTATTATCCGTTTAAGGTGAACCCTCAGTTTAAAGCTTGGTTACCTGTGATCGATAATCCACATTGCTGGATTGTAGTAAACGGCGAAGATAAGCCTAAACTCATTTTCTATCGCCCGGTCGACTTCTGGCATAAAGTGCCTGATGAGCCGAGTCAATATTGGGCTGAGTATTTTGATATTCAGTTATTATTACAACCTGATCAGGTTGAGAAATACCTACCATACGATAAAGAAAAGTTTGCTTACATTGGTGAATATTTAGAAGTTGCACAGGCACTAGGCTTCACTAATGTAAATCCTGAGCAGGTGATGAACTACTTTCATTTTCATCGAGCTTACAAAACGCAATATGAACTGACTTGTTTACGTGAAGCAAACCGTTTAGCTGTGTTAGGTCATAAAGCGGCACGTGATACGTTTTATGCGGGCGGTTCAGAGTTTGCTATTCAACAAGCTTACCTAAACGCCACTCAGCACATGGAAAATGATACCCCGTATGGCAACATTGTGGCGCTTAATGAAAATTGTGCAATCTTGCACTACACGCATTTTGACCGCAAAGCACCTGCTCAGCATTTATCTTTCTTAATTGATGCAGGCGCAAACTTTAACGGTTATGCGTCTGATATTACCCGTACTTATGATTTTGCAAAACAAGGTGAGTTTGCGGAGCTAATTAAAGTTCTGAACGATCACCAAATTGCACTGGGTAAAGGTTTGCAAGTGGGTAAGCTTTACGGTGAGTTACATATTGATTGTCATCAGCGCATTGCACAAACCTTGGCGGAATTTAAGATTGTAAACCTAGCGGCAGATGACATTGTGGCTAAAGGCATTACTTCGACATTCTTCCCACATGGTTTGGGTCACCATTTAGGTCTGCAAGTACATGACATGGGCGGTTTCATGGCTGATGAAGCGGGCACGCACCAAGCGCCACCTGAAGGGCATCCTTTCTTACGTTGCACACGAAAGATTGAAGCAAATCAAGTGTTCACTATCGAGCCAGGCTTATACTTCATTGATTCACTACTGGGTGATTTAGCGAAGACTGATAACAACCAATACATCAATTGGGAAAAGGTTGAAGCATTCAAGCCATATGGCGGTATTCGCATCGAAGACAACATCATTGTGCATGAAGATCGTCTAGAAAATATGACGCGTGATTTAGACTTAGACTAATTAAGTCGACTCATTGAAACGAAATTCGTTACACTAACGGGAAATAGTTGCTTCCCGTTTCTAATACCAATCCTCTTAATTAAGTGATCTATTTTGAGGCCAGGAAAGCTTGTCGATAACGCCGCTCACGCGTCCTGCTATCGCCGAGGTACCTACATCCATGTAGGCAAGGCGAAAATTTTGCTATTTAGTTATTCTAAATGAGAAATTTTTAACGCGGTTAGCGGCAGCTTTAATCCCTCAAAATGATTAAGTATTATTGAGGATTGGTATAAATACTGGTACCCCAACCTTATGTCAGAATTCTATATTCCGAGCGAATCCATCAGTCATCATGAAGAAATTAAGAAGAGCACTTTTTTAGTGCATATTGCGCATACGCCAACCATTGAGTCTGCAAAAGCTTTTATTCAAAAGATCAACGATGACTATCCAGATGCTAGACATAACTGTTGGGCACATGTAGCAGGAGAGCCTGGGGGCAGTCATGTTTATGGTTTCTCGGATGATGGCGAACCCAATGGTACTGCGGGTAAACCTATGTTGAATGTACTAATTGGTTCAGGGATTGGTGAAATAACCGCAGTCACAACCCGTTATTTTGGCGGCATTAAACTGGGCACGGGCGGTTTAGTGCGCGCTTATGGCGGTTCGCTAAACAATGCCATTGAGGTGTTAAAAACCACGTTAAAAGTGCCAGCAACTGAGCTGATAGGGCGCTCGGATTATGCGCTTCAGGGTGTTATCGAGCAGTATCTAAATACCAATTTTACTATTTTGCAGCTAGATAAAAGTTATGATTCAGCAGTGAATTGGCAAGTCAGTATTGATAGTCGACAAGTTGAACAAGCCCAGCAAGAAATTTTTGATTTAACCCATGGAGTGGTTGAGTTAGTCTGTAAAGAGTAAGACAATCAAATAATAACATTCTGTCATTCTTATTTTTGAAGCGTAACGCAGCATGCAATTTCGTACCATAATAAAAATTCTTGGCCAATTGGTGGCCTTATTTAGTCTCACAATGGTGCCGCCTGCACTGGTTTCGCTGATTTATAAAGATGGTGGGGGTGTGCCATTCGTACTGGCATTTGTGTTCAGTATCATTATGGGTATGTTGGCTTATTATCCCAATCGCCATCAAAAAGGAGACTTGAAAGCTCGAGAAGGCTTCTTGATTGTGGTGTTATTTTGGCTGGTACTGGGGTCGTTCGCATCCTTACCGCTTATCTTCTTGCAAACACCTAACCTCTCTTTGGCAGATTCTGTATTCGAAGCGTTTTCTGGCTTAACCACAACCGGTGCAACCGTACTAACAGGTATTGAAACCTTGCCTAAGTCAGTATTGTTTTACCGTCAGCAACTGCAGTGGTTAGGGGGTATGGGTATCATTGTACTAGCGGTTGCGGTCCTGCCAATGCTCGGTGTCGGTGGTATGCAGTTATATCGTGCAGAAACACCGGGGCCAGTGAAAGACTCGAAAATGACACCGCGCATCGCCGACACGGCCAAGCACCTTTGGTACATTTATGTGGCGTTAACTTTAGCCTGTACTTTGGCGTATTGGTTGGCGGGTATGAATTTTTTCGATGCGTTATGTCATGCTTTCTCGACGATTGCGATTGGCGGATTCTCGACGTATGACGCATCCATGGGTTACTTCGAAAGCCCTATGATTAATCTCATTTGTGTGGTGTTTCTTATCATCGCTGCGGTGAACTTCTCACTGCATTATGCGGCGGTATCGAGTAGAAATATTCGTGTCTATTTACGCGATCCAGAATTCAAAGTGTTTTTATTTATACAACTTGCTTTGGTTGTCATTTGTTTTGCTGTTTTATCGTCGAATCAAATTTATGCCGATGGGGATGAAACCCTAGATCAGGCTTTGTTCCAAGCCGTTTCTATCAGTACAACAGCTGGCTTTGCGACGGATAACTTCTCTGCTTGGCCTCTGTTTCTGCCTATCTTACTCATCTTCTCAAGCTTTATTGGTGGTTGCGCGGGCTCGACTGGTGGTGGCATGAAGGTGGTACGTGTGTTCTTACTGTATCTTCAAGGTGTACGAGAACTAAATCGTTTGGTTCACCCTCGTGCTATTTACTCTATTAAACTAGGTCGTAAAGCACTGCCAGACAAAGTGGTTGAAGCTGTATGGGGCTTTTTCTCGGCTTATGCCCTGGTGTTCGTTATTATCATGGTTGCCTTGCTAGGTACGGGTATGGACAACATAACAGCGTTCTCAGCGACCGCTGCGTGTTTAAATAATTTAGGCCCAGGGTTAGGTGATGTGGCTGCACATTATGGCGATATTACCGATTCAGCTAAATGGATCTTAACGTTAGCCATGGTATTTGGTCGTTTAGAAATATTCACGCTTCTGGTGTTATTTACACCGACATTTTGGCGAGGTTAAGGCTTGACTAAAATCTAGTACAGTAGGGTAAAGTCTTCAGTAGACGGTCGATATAAACAGGGATAACAAAAATAAAAGGGACACTTGTTCTGACTACAAGTTGTAAAGATCAAAGATGTTAAAGTCACAAACCAGTGTAGATGTATCTATCATTTCTCAGCTGCCAACAGGAAGCACTGTAGACATTGAAGTGGTCATGCCTGCAGGCTCAAAACGTTCAAAAACGGAATTCGTCGGTTATATGTCAAGGCAATATATCATTTTGAATTACCCGTCTGCACAACGTTTAGGTGCAGCACTTGATTATGTCAAAGAGGGCACGTACGTCGTGGTGCGCGCAGTACTCGAGCAAGGCGATGGCCAAATCATTGCTTTCAAAAGCATGATTAAAGCCGTAACAACACATCCGACTAAGCTTATCTTTTTATTCCTACCTCGCGTAGTACAAAGTTATCAACTCCGTGAACAGGTGCGTATTCCCACTTTAATCCCAGCAGTATTTCAGACTAGTGACCATTCTGAGGTTGGCGTGATAAAAGATATTTCTTTGTCGGGTCTTCAGTTTGACTTGCACTGTGATGATGTCTGCCCTAATACTGATTTAAAAGAACGAGACTGTGAAATTCTACTTGAGGGCAAACAAAATCAGCAATTTAAATTCAATGGTGAGATTTGCCGAGTGAAACAAAAAGAAGGCTTGGTCATGCTGGGAATAAAATTAAGGAACGATCAGACTTTTATGGAAGCCATAATGAAAGAGTATTTGATCGACCTGTCAGTGTTACAAGCCGATCAAAAAGACTAGTTTTCTATCCAAGTATTTAGACAAAAAGCGCACTGACTTGGAACAGCTTTTCGACTACACCAATTTGCTTTTTATCGATTAAGAACATGATGACATGGTCGCCAGACATAATCACAGTATCATCATGGGCAATAAGCACTTCATCATTACGCACAATGGCACCAATGGTAGTACCAACAGGTAGCTTAATATCGCTGATAGCACGACCTACCACTTTTGAGGTATTTTCATCACCATGCGCAACCGCTTCTATGGCTTCTGCAGCCCCTTTGCGTAATGAATATACGTTGACGATATCACCGCGACGAACATGGGTGAGTAACGCAGATATGGTTGCTTGTTGAGGTGAGATAGCAATATCAATCTCACCACCTTGGACCAAGTCAACATAAGCACCACGTTGGATCAGTACCATGGTTTTTTGTGCGCCCATTCGTTTTGCCAACATGGCAGCCATGATATTGGCTTCATCATCATTAGTTACCGCTATGAACACGTCAACTTGTTCAATATGCTCTTCAGAAAGTAGCTCTTGATCTGAAGCGTCACCACAGAACACTACAGTATTGTCGAGCATTTCTGAAAGCTCGGTGGCGCGCGCTTGATTACGTTCGATCAGTTTTACACTGTGATTTTTCTCAAGCGAGCGAGCTAGGCCGGCACCGATATTACCACCACCGGCAATCATGATCTTTTTATAAGATTGCTCGAGCTTTTGCAGCTCATTCATTACCGCACGAATGTGCTTAGTTGCTGCAAGGAAGAAGATTTCATCATCAGCTTCTATGACCGTGGTGCCCAAAGGCTTTATGGCTTTACCTTGACGGTAAATCGCGGCAACGCGAGTATCAACGTTTGGAATATGCTCTTTTAGTGCTGACAGCGCATAGCCTACTAGCAGGCCACCGTAATACGCTTTTACAGCAACCAGTGACAGCATGCCATCACCAAACTGAAGTACTTGTAATGCGCCGGGGTAATCAATCAAGCGGCGAATGTATTTGGTCACCAACTGCTCTGGCGCAATGTAGTGGTCTACGGGTAAGTCGTCGTTATGGAATAGCTTCTCGCGATACTTTAAGTATTGCTCAGAGCGGATCCGAGCAATCTTTGTTGGCGTATTGAAGATACTATAAGCGACCTGACAAGCAACCATGTTAACTTCATCCGAACTGGTCACTGCGATGATCATATCGGCATCTTCGGCACCTGCTTGGCGAAGTACATCAGGGTGTGCGCTGTGACCAGCAACCCCTTGTAAGTCATATTTATCTTGCAGCTCTCGTAAACGATCGCCGTCGATATCAACCACGGTGATTTCGTTTTGTTCACCCACAAGGTTTTCTGCTAGGGTGCCGCCAACTTGTCCGGCGCCTAAAATGATGATCTTCATAGTGTGATAAATTACTTTTTAATTATTTTTGCGTAGTAAAAGCCATCGGTTAAACCAGGTAACAACTGCAAGCCGGGTGCTTCAGGTGTATCACTCTCATGAAGAGGCTGGTGAATAGCGTCGCTATTGTCAGCTAAAAACTGTGCGACTTGTTGTTTATTTTCTTTTGGTAGTACTGAGCAAGTTGCATACAGTAACGTACCACCAGACTTTAACAGTGGCCAAATATTTTTCAGGATCTGACCTTGCAGCTCGGCAAGATCGTCTATGTCAGTTTTTCTACGAAGCCATTTGATATCAGGGTGACGACGAATTACACCCGTGGCTGAACAGGGCACGTCGAGTAAGATGCGATCGTATTGCTGACCGTTCCACCAGATATCTGGCTGACTAGCATCGGCATGAATACAATTTGCTTCAAGGCCAATACGATCAAGGTTTTGCTCAACACGTAGTAAGCGGTCACTATCAGAATCTAATGCGTCAACGTTTACCTTGGCAAGCTCTAAAATATGGCAGGTTTTACCACCTGGTGCTGCACACGCATCTAATATACGTTCGTCATCTTGTGGTTCAAGTAAACGTGCAGCGAGCTGGGCTGCAGCATCTTGCACCGAACTCGCACCTTGTTTAAAGCCTGGTAGCTTGGCCACATCACAGGCTTTATCTAAGATGATGGCATCTTGATATTCAGGGTAGTACTCGGCGCGAATACCCGCTTCATCAAGTGCCTCTAAATATTCTTCTGTACTGCCCATGTGTTGGTTAACACGCAGCCACATAGGGGCTTGTAATTGGTTTTGCTCAAGAATGTCTTGCCATTGTTCAGGGTAGGCTTCTTTAACGGCTTTAATAAACCAGCCTGGGTGGTTGAACGTTAAAACATCATTACCTTGGCTGCTTTCTTCTAAGGTGTCTTGCTGGCGTTGAAAGTTACGCAGTACCGCATTGACTAAACCTTTAAGACCACCGGCGCGCATTTGCATTAACGCATTCACGGTTTCAGCGACTGCGGCATGCTCTGGCACACGCATATGCTGTAACTGATAAATACCCACATAAAGTAAAAATTGGAAAACGCGGTTTTTACCTTTGAGCGGCTTTTCTAGTAGTTGCTGGCAGTAATTTTCTAAACTTGGTAAGTAGCGTAAAACGCCATAACAAATTTGTTGTAAAAGCGCTTTGTCTTTTGGCGATAAGTTTTTTGCAGCAAGCGGGAGTTGTGTATTAAGCGATTGGCCTTTATCGACAACCTGAAATAGGGTTTGCGCCGCAAGGGCGCGCACATTGGTCATTATTGACCTACCTTATTACCAGTGGCAACCCACTCAGCACGACCGTTTAAGAAATCCTGCGCAGACATCGGTTTTTTACCTTGCGGCTGAAGTTGCGTGATACGCAGTGCATTTTCACTACACGCGATCACGATACCTTGTTTGTCGGCATGCAATACGGTGCCCGCTTCACCACTTTGCTCAACAACATCAGCTTGCCAAATCTTTACGGTGTTTTCTTGCATTTGGGTAAAACACACTGGCCAAGGATTAAAAGCACGAATGTTACGCTCAAGTTGTGCAGCATCCATTTGCCAGTCAATATCAGCTTCTTCTTTGCTGAGTTTTTTCGCGTAGTTAGCAAGGTTATCATCTTGAGGTTCTGCAACCGCAGTGCCTGCAGCCATACTGTTTAGCGTTTCAATGAGCGCTGGTGGCCCAAGCTCGGCAAGCTTGGTATAAAGGCTCGCGCTAGTATCTTCAGCGGTAATAGGGCAAGTCGCAATATGCAGCATATCGCCTGTATCTAGACCTTCATCCATTTGCATAATGGTCACGCCTGTTTCGGCATCACCCGCCCAAAGTGCACGCTGAATTGGTGCCGCACCACGCCAACGCGGCAGAATAGAGCCATGCACGTTAACACAACCAAGGCGAGGTGTATCTAACACCACTTTAGGTAACAATAAACCATAAGCTACAACAACCATCACATCGGCGTTTAGGTTGGCTAATTCTTGCTGTGCTTCTTCACTTTTAAATGATTCAGGCTGGTAAACGGGTAAATCATGCTCAAGCGCTAAGGTTTTGACCTCGCTGGCTTTGAGTTTTTTACCGCGACCCGCAGGACGGTCTGGTTGACTATACACACCAACAACCTGGTGCTCTGAATCGATAAGTGCTTGAAGGTGACGCGCAGCAAAGTCAGGCGTACCAGCGAAAACAATACGTAATGGTTGAGTCACAGAATATTCCAATGTTGTCAGGTTAAATTAAGAACGAGCGGCTAAGCGTGCTTCTTTTTCAAGTTTCTTGCGAATACGCTGGCGCTTAAGTGGCGATAGGTAATCAATAAATAATTTACCCATCAGGTGATCTAGCTCATGCTGAGTACAAATCGCCAGTAGGCCATCTGCTTCAAAGGTATATTCTTCACCGTTTTCATTTAGTGCTTTAACTGTGACTTGCTCTGCACGGTCAACTTTTGCGTATGACTGAGGGACAGATAAACAGCCTTCTTCGCTGATAGTAGTGCCGTTTTTCGCGATGATTTCAGGGTTAATTAATACCAGTGGCTCATTGCCTTCTTCTGATACATCGATCACCACAATACGCTTGTGAATATCAACTTGAGTGGCTGCTAAACCAATACCATTTTCGTCATACATGGTTTCAAGCATATCTTTAACGATTTGACGGATTTCGTCGTTTACTTCAGCCACAGGCTCTGCAACTGTGCGTAAACGCTCATCTGGGAATCTTAATACTTCTAACTTAGCCATGGTTACCTTTTACTATTGAGCTATATATGCATTCGTGTATGCTTTCATTTTAGCCATTCACGTTTCCCTTTTACAGGTTTTGGTTGATAATATCGAAAAATAACTCAAGGAAGCTTTGATGAAATATTCCATTGCTGCGTTAATGCTCTCTGTTGGCGCTCAATTTTCGGCCATGGCTGATGTTTTACAGTTGAAAGCCGATGCGCCACAACAATATGTGGTGAAAAAAGGCGACACCTTGTGGGACATTTCGATCATGTATCTAAACACGCCTTGGCTTTGGCCCGAATTGTGGCAGTGGAATCCACAAATTGACGACCCTGATTTAATCTATCCCGGCGATATTCTGGCGCTACAATATGATGCCCAAGGTAACCCGCGCCTAGTGTTAAAGAAAGGGGTGAAAAAACTTTCTCCTCGAACACGTGTTGTGGTGCAAAAAAACACCGCCATTCCGACATTACCTCTAGCCATGATAGAGCCGTTTTTGCGCTTCGACCAAGCTATTGGTGCCGATGATTTAGACGGTAAGCCAATTGTATTGGGTTCAAACCGCAATGTACTGCGTAATACCCAAGGTCAGCTGTTGTATGTAAAGGGTAATCTTAATCCATCTGCAAACTATGGTATTTACCGTCGTGGTGAAGCCTATATTGATCCTGAAAATGGTGACACTTTAGCGTATGAGTCGCGCTTAGTGGGGACGGCACGGGTTTTGTTTGGTGGTGATATTGAAGCGGGTTATCCGGCAAAGGTGCAGATTGAAACGGTTCGCCAAGAAATCAAAACCAATGATGTACTGATGCCGATTAATGTCGGACAAAGCTATTCGGCACAATTTAATATGACACGTCCTACCGAAGTCATTGATGGATCGATTATTTCAAGCGATAACCAAATGCGTGAGTTTGGTTCAACTACCATAGTGGTGTTGAACCGTGGTCGTGACGATAACCTTAAAGAAGGCCATATCCTTGATATTAACAAACAGTCACCTACAGTTATTGAAGGTAAACATGGCCCGCGCTACGTCGAAGACGCCACCAAACTAGAAAAGTTTATCACTGGCTTTAGAGAA
Organism: uncultured Pseudoalteromonas sp.; assembly: GCA_964479805.1. GTDB lineage: Bacteria > Pseudomonadota > Gammaproteobacteria > Enterobacterales > Alteromonadaceae > Pseudoalteromonas. Next base: position 46,847 of record CAYZOE010000022.1, read on the forward strand.
ATGTTTGGCACAGAAAACGATGAAGACAGTGTGGTGTGGACTATGCCAAAAGAAAAAGTCGGTGAGCTTATGGTATTTAAAGTTTACGACAATATTAGCTATGCGATGGTGACTCGCTCTCAACAACCAATCCGAGTGGGAGATACCATAAGCGCCAACTGAGCGAAAGCTTATAAATGACAAGGTACTCTAAGGAGGGAGTATGGCAACACTTTCACAGTTACAAGGATTGATACTGTATTTTACTAAAGGGCTGGGCAGTTCAACGCTTTCAGCCATAGAAAGTAAATTAGCGCTTGTTGAGTTATTCGATTTAGCTCTAGATGAGCTTATAGCGCTAGGCGTTAAACCTGCCATCGCAGAGCAAATAGCCACCCCCGATTTAAAACGCATTGAGCAACTCCAGAAATCGTGTGAACAGAAAAATATTCAAATTATTCACACCGAGCATGAAGCTTATCCAAAATTACTTAAGCAAACTAGTCATGCGCCTTTAATACTTTTATGCAAAGGTAATATTAAATTACTAAATGAGCCGCAAATTGCCATAGTGGGAAGCCGTAACGCAACACCACCTGGGTTGGAGTGTGCCTCAGAGTTTGCGTATCTGTTAACTCGTTCAGGTATAACGGTCACCTCAGGTATGGCCGTGGGGATTGATGGGGCGGCGCATAAAGGAGCGCTCGCTGGTAACGGTAATACTATTGCAGTGTTAGGCACAGGAGTCGATGTGGTTTATCCAAAGCGACATAACTATTTATATCAGCAATTGGCCGAACAAGGTCTCGTTATCAGTGAGTTTTTACCCGGCACTGTTGCAAATCAACATCATTTTCCAAGACGAAATAGGATTATTTCGGGGCTATCGTTAGGTACCTTAATCGTTGAAGCAGAAATAAAAAGCGGCTCTTTAGTCACAGCTAAGTATGCGCTTGAGCAGAATAGAGAAGTATTTGCGATACCCGGCTCTATCAGAAATCCATTGGCAGCTGGGTGTCATCACTTGATAAAACAAGGGGCAAAATTAGTAGAAAGCATCGGCGATATTTTAGAAGATGTGAGCTTTTTGCCAAATAACGGTCTATATAATATAGAAAGGGCAGAAAATGCCCCAATAGAATATAGTGAGGAGAATTGCCCAGTATTAAAGAGTCTAGGTTTTGAGGCGGTCAGTGTCGACGTCATAACCCATAGGACTCAATGGCCAGTAGAGAAAGTATTAGCACGACTACTGGATCTCGAACTCGAAGATAAAGTCGCCCGCACTGCGGATGGCTACATAAAATTAGCGAGGGGTTAATCATGTTTGATATTTTAATGTACTTATTTGAGAACTATATCCATTCTGAATCGGATATTTTTGTTGAACAAAACGAATTAACTGACGAGCTATTACGTGCTGGTTTTAATCAAGATGAGATTTACAAAGCCTTGGATTGGCTGGAGCAATTAGCAGATTTACAACATAGCGATGAAATTCCTTATTTAAATGCGACAACCGACAAAGCCATCCGTATTTATACCGAAGAAGAGTGCCTACTTCTGGATGTTGAGAGCCGCGGCTTTTTAATGTTTGTTGAGCAAGTCGGTGTGATTGATAGCACAACGCGTGAAATGGTCATTGACCGATTGATGGCCCTTGAGAAGGCTGAGATAAGTCTAGATGATCTAAAGTGGGTGATCTTAATGGTGCTGTTTAATGTGCCTGGTAAAGAGCAAGCCTATGCGCAAATGGAAGACCTGATCTTCGATGAGCCTACGGAGTACTTGCACTAGAAGCACTTTTATTGATGCGCAATACTTGACCCTTACTTTAGCACGGTTATATTAGGCGCAATTCAAACCGAGCTAAGTGGGTGGCTTGTATGAGTAAGATTGATCATTCTTTATTTAATGCTGATAAACACGCATTAGAAAAAGAATATGAAATTTGTCCTAAATGTGGCTCTGAGCTGGTGATGAAGCACAGCAAAAATGGGCCCTTCTTAGGTTGCGCCAGTTATCCTAAGTGTGACTATATTCGCTCTCTCGCCCAGCATGATAATCATGACATTAAGGTACTCGACGACTCACCTTGCCCTGAGTGTGGTGAGCCATTGGTTATTCGTAATGGCCGTTATGGAATGTTTATTGGATGCACCGGATACCCCGCCTGTCATTTTATTGTGCATGAAGACGAGCCCGAAGAAGAAGGGTTACCAAACTGCCCTAAATGTAAAAAGGGTAAACTAGTTGTTCGCAACAATAAATTCGGTAAACAATTTTACTCATGTGATGCCTACCCAAGTTGTAAGTACAGTTTAAATCAACACCCAGTCGATGAAACTTGCCCACAATGTGGTTGGGGGGTGATGGTTGAGAAATCTCGTGGCGACAAAGCTGTGTTACAATGCCCGCAGAAATCCTGCCAATATAAAGTAGAGAAATCATTGTGAGCCATGAACAACAACCCTGCGAGGATACGCCTGAAGCTGTATTGCGTGCTGGTGGTGTAATTTGTTATCCAACAGAAGCTGTGTATGGTCTCGGCTGTGATCCTGATGATCACAATGCCGTGCAGCGCATTTTGGCATTAAAGCAAAGAGCTGAAGAGAAAGGGCTGATTTTAATTGCCGATAACTTTACTCAGCTTTTACCTTATGTCGATGAAAGCAAAATCCCTATGGATAGACGCGCTGAGATTTTTTCTTCGTGGCCAGCAGCCATTACTTGGGCTCTGCCTGCCAAGTCTTCAACCCCTAAATGGTTAACCGGTGCTCATACGACAATCGCGGTGCGCGTTAGTGCGCACCCGGTGGTGAAGCAACTTTGTCAACAGTTTGGTAAACCGCTGGTGTCGACCAGTGCAAACATTGCAGGGCAACAGCCAGAAGCAACACTAAGTAAAGTAAAAGCGGTATTTAACGGTCAAATCGACTTTTATGTTGAAGGAGCACTTGGTGGTGAAACCAAACCAAGTCAAATCAAAGATGCATTTACCACACAGCTAATTAGAGAGTAAGCATGTCAAAAGTAAATTTAGAAACAGTCAAAGCCTTCTTATTACAATTACAAGACACAATTTGTGCGGGCTTAGAGCAAGCTGATGGTAAGGCGAAATTTGTTGAAGATGCATGGGAAAGAGCAGAAGGCGGTGGTGGTCGTACCCGTGTTATTCGTGATGGTGATGTAATTGAGCAGGGCGGTGTTAACTTCTCTCATGTATTTGGTGCGTCAATGCCTGCTTCGGCAACCGCGCATCGCCCGGAGTTAGCAGGTCGCAGCTTCCATGCGTGTGGCGTGTCTTTGGTTATTCACCCTAAAAACCCACATATCCCAACGAGTCATGCCAATGTGCGCTTTTTCATTGCTGAAAAAGAAGGCGAAGCACCCATTTGGTGGTTTGGTGGAGGTTTCGATTTAACGCCTTTCTATCCTGTATTAGAAGATGTAAAACATTGGCACCAAGTCGCAAAAGACTTATGCGATCCATATGGTGACACTGTTTACAATGACTATAAGAAGTGGTGTGACGAATACTTTTATTTAAAGCACCGTGATGAGACGCGTGGCGTAGGTGGTTTATTCTTTGATGATCTAAATGCATGGGGATTTGAGAAGAGTTTCGGCTTTATGCAAGCGGTGGGTAATGGTTTCTTAGATGCATACTTACCTATCATTAAAAAACGTAAAGATACACCGACTAATGATGCACAGCGTCAATTCCAGCTTTATCGACGTGGTCGGTATGTTGAATTTAACCTAGTGTGGGACCGCGGTACCTTATTTGGTTTACAAACTGGCGGCCGCACAGAGTCAATTTTAATGTCGATGCCACCATTAGCACGCTGGGAATATGACTTCATTCCAGAAGCCGACTCATTAGAAGCAAACTTATATGAATCTTATTTAAAGCCAAGAGACTGGTTGAGTCTTTAACTTCAGGGCTTGAATAGCAGAATACAAAAATGGCGATCGATTGAGCGCCGTTTTTGTATAAAGAGGGTTATTATTAATCGACTTTAAAACTGCGCACTTGCTCATCCAAAGAGCGCGCTAAAGTAAGGAGTTCTTCACTGACACGTTTACTACGGTGCGCATCTTTTAAAGATTCTTCCGCGTTATCGCGAATACCAATGACACTGTGATTAATTTCTTCTGCCGCCAAATTTTGCTGCTCTGTGGCATCGGCGATTTGTACGTTTAAGCCATTAATTTCATGCATCTGATTAGAAATATCCTTTAATGCTTGTGCGACTTTTTTCACTTGCAAGGCTCTGTCATCCGCTTCTTCACAAGATGCACTCATTGCTTGAACGGTTTGCGCTGCTTCGCTTTGAAGTTTTTCAATAGTGCGTTTTATTTCATCCGTAGAGTCATGAGTACGGGTTGCTAGCGTTCTAACTTCATCGGCAACCACCGCAAAGCCTCGACCTGCTTCACCTGCTCGTGCCGCTTCGATTGCTGCATTAAGTGCGAGCAGGTTCGTTTGCTCAGCAATACTACTGATCACTTCAAGTA
>CAYZOE010000023.1:0-51227 GCA_964479805.1 uncultured Pseudoalteromonas sp.
ACAAGCACATCAAGAGGCTCACCCGCAACCCTATCAAGCTCAACAACTGAGCCTTGGTTAAGCTGAAGTAAATTTCTAATATTAATTTTGGAACGGCCTACTTCCATCGAAATGGTGACCGGGATATCTAAAATAGTATCAAGCTTTCGCTTTTCTTCGGCCGATAAACTTTGAGATGAATCTTGTAACTCATCGAGCTCTGCAACTTCAACATCACCGCCATCATCGGCACCTTCTGCTTCAGCTAGGGCCGCTGCCCATTCATCCATAGTATCTTGATCATCGCTCATAACTTAAAACCTAATAGTTAACCTTACCAATCTAAATCCACACCCTCTGATAGGTGAAGATCTTCCTCAAGCTCTGCCAGCTCAGCATCAGAATCGAGCTTTTTCCCGCCTTTAGTGAAAACATGCAGCTCAGATTTAACAGACTCAGGGCGTTTAATTTTTTCACTAATTTGTAGTGCAACGTTATCTCTAGAACGGCCCATCTTCGCTCTAAATGTTGGTAAATCTTCAACAAAAACAGTTATATGCTCAGGCATCTCCACTGGAATAACATCTCCAGCTTTAAGTCCCATAATCTGTTCTAATGATAAATCTATTTCTAATAGTTGCGTAGATAGCTCAACTTCGACATCCATGATTTCATCACGTAACGCTTTGCTCCAGCGCAAGTCAGTATCTTCCGTATCAGATTGCACACCGGCATCTAAAAGCTCCCGAATAGGCTCAAGCATCGAGTATGGTAATGAGATGTGAAAATCACCACCGCCGCCATCTAGTTCTATGTGAAATGAACTAATGACAACCACTTCAGTTGGGCTAACAATATTAGCCATTGCTGGGTTTACTTCTGAATCTAAGTACTCAAAAGACACATCCATAACAGGTGCCCATGCTTCTTTGTAATCCTCGAAGATGATTTTAAGTAGCATCTGTACAATACGGCGTTCGGTTGGTGTGAACTCTCGGCCTTCAATCTTTGCATGATAACGGCCATCACCACCAAAGAAATTATCTACTAGAATAAATACCAAGCGCGCTTCCATGGTGATCAAGCCCGTACCTTTCAAAGGTCTGAATCTCACCATGTTTAAGCTAGTTGGTACAAACAATGTATGTATGTACTCACCAAACTTAAGCATTTGAACGCCATTTATAGATACCTCAGCGGTGCGTCGCATCATATTAAATAGGCTAATTCGCATATGCCTCGCAAATCGTTCGTTAACGATTTCAAGGGTCGGCATACGACCACGAACAATACGATCTTGAGAAGAAAAGTCATACTGCAGTGCACCTGTAGAGGACTCACCATCTTCTTCGACTATCTCTTCTTCTTCGACTTCATCAACGCCGTGTAAGAGCGCATCAATTTCGTCTTGGGATAATAAATCGCTCACTTAACCCTCGCTACTGCATAACAAAGCCGGTGAATAACACACGCTCAATGACTTTACTGCCTTCAACAGCTTCCATCGCGGCCTGTACTTTATCTAACGCGGTTAGACGGATCGCTTCTTTACCTGCCGATGTGCTTAATTCATCAGCGGTAGTGGTTGAAAGTACACCTAATAATGTACTTTCAATAAATGGGATATGCTTCTTAGCAACTTCTTCATTCACATCACCTCGAACAAGTAGCTGCACCTTAATCTGTACAATTCGATCTCGGCTTGCGCCTGGTACATTGAATACGAAAGGCCTTGGCATCGCAACATATAATGCACTGCCAAGTTCTGCACCAGAAGATTCAGAAACAACCTCTATCTCAACCGTTTCTTCAGCTAAAGTCTCAGCAGGCTCTTCATCTCCTGATAAAAATAAAAAAGCCCCAACAGCAACTAAAATCAGAACTACTGCTGCAGCAATGATGATAATGAGCTTTTTCTTGCCGCCACCCGACTCTTCTATTTCTAAATCAGTTTCTTCTGCCATGCCAAGCCTTCAAATCTTATTCTAATCTAATCAATATTAGCAGCTGTTATGCGTAGTAATCTATGCCCGACTTGCTGCTTGATGAAATTGAGCTAGTTTGTTGGCTATTTTGCGCTTGTGACTCCTGTTTAGCAAGCTTTGAATTGCTAAGTTCTTGAGCTTCATCAGTACCTTGCTCAGAACTTGAGCCGGAATCCTGTTGAATATTACTTTCTCCTAGTTGGATACCTTGCTCAGCAAGCATTTCCTTTAATTTAGGCATAGATTGTTCTAATGCCTCTTTTGCTTGCTGGTTTTGGACCACAAAATTCACCTGAGCCTGTTCAGCTTCGCTGCGAATTCGAATTTGCATACTGCCTAGCTCAGGTGGATCTAGTCGAATCTCAGCTTCTTTATTATTGATATTTAGCATTGCATTCACTTTGTCATGTAACGCTTTGACAACATCATTTTTTTGTAAATTAAAAGTTTGAGCAATGTTTGTATCTACATTTGCTTTTTGAGCCATAGATGTGTTTTGTTGAGTCTGAGCATTTTGTAATGCAACATCAAACTGCTGCACTGTTTGCAATGCATCGCGCTCTTGTGCATATTGAGAATGCAGATTTTGCGATGAAGTTGTAATAGCTTTAAAAATATTCTCTGCCCGAGGACTCATTGTTGATTTTTTTGCAAGAGTAGACTCGTTATTTTCTTTACTACTGAACGCATAAGCACTGATTTCACTGTCAAAATTGTTTTCAAATTTTACTTGTTTTTCTGACTCTTTAGCTGTTTCAGAAAGTGTATCAATGTTCACCTTGGTACTATTATAGGCCTTTTCATTTATTACATTATTTTTAGACACAATGTCATTATTGGCTACTTTAACCTGGTTATTGTTTGAGCTACTGAATTCAGTTGTTTGACTTAGTAGCTTTAACGAACCTTCTGCAAGTTCAAGTTGTACCTCGTCTAAGTCGCCACTTTCCACTACTTGCTGTAGTGATTGTTGTAAAGCAATCTTATCTGTTTTAGGAAGCAACTTAATTTGTTGTGATAGCTTTTCTTGATTTACGTCGTGCTTATTACTGAGAAAAATCGACTTTTCTAAAGCAGCGTCTGTATTTTCTTTTTTACCCACATCATCTAAAGATGAAGAAATTTTTGCTTCAGTTGAAATAGTGAACTTCTCTGAACTAGACTTTGATTTGGAAACATTATTTTTTTCTGAATTAAGTTTTTCTGGCTCTATTGTTGAAAATGAAGGGCTAGAGATATTGCTATTAGCAGGCAGCACTGCATGTTTATCTTTTAAATTGTTTAAGTTATCCGTGTCAAGTTGAGTGCTTACTTCTTTGTTCGCTTCGCGATTCTTTTCAGAAATAGTTTCATTGTTTAACTTAATAGTATTAGCAGATGCTTTTGCGCTTTCATTTACACTTTTAATGAGGGCATTATCTTTATTTGAAACAACTTCTGAAGGTAATTGAGTTGAAGTATCAATATTAGGCTTTCTAGCATCAGAAGTTTGAGATAATAAGTTGTGGTTGTTCTTGCCAGTAGCTTGCGATTTAGTAGCTGATGAACTCTCTTTATCACCTAAGCTTGGAGGTGAAATTGTATCTAACTTAGTGTCACTTTTTACTTGTAAAGTTTCCTCAGTATTTTGGTAATTTAATAGAACATCTTTCAATGCTTTGGAAACTGGCGCTAAATGTTGTTTAACTTCTGCTTTTTGAGAGTTAGATGCTTGAATTTGCGCTAACAGCGCTTCAGAAGTTGTCTTTGTAACTGGTTGGCTTTCGTATGTTGCATTTACTAACCCAGATGACGATATATTGCCCTCATTTAAGTTTTCGCCGCTTTGTTGCCCATTAGTAGGATTACTTAATTTGTCTGATTGGAGCCTAGATTTAACATCTTCATGAGCTTGTTTACTAACTAACGGGCCTAACCCCTTAACAATAGGCTGATTGCGGCTCGCATCAGAAGTTGTAATAGCATGACCATCTTTTGCCGTATGCAAGTTACCACCAATTTTTTGCTCCGGTGATTTCCCATCAAAAAACTCTGTAACCACCTCACTTGTCATGTGCGACATATTGGCTTCTTTTTCTTTCAATGAAGTATTTTCTACTGGATTGTCAATTAACGAGCTATTTGTTTCTTTTTGCCTTTCTAGATTCCCACCAATACTTTGCTCTGGCTCTAAACTTTTGTCGTTTAATTTTGAATCAATACTGGCGTCTAAATTAACATCCCCATCTTTAATTGCTGAATTGTGTAAATTACCGCCAATATAGTGTTCTGGGGCTTTTTCTGTATGTTCAGCTATATCGGCTTTAGATTTGTAGCTATGCCGATTATGTAAGTTGCCACCTACAAGCTGTTCTGGAGCTTTTTCTGTATGTTCAGCTATGTCGGCCTTAGATTTGTAGTTAGGACTATTATGTAAATTGCCACCTGTACGCTGTTCAGGAGCCTTGTTAGAGCTATCTATTTCTTCCTCATTTGACACTTGCTTGCGGCTTTTGTGAAGGTTACCACCGATCTGTTGCTCTGGTGATTTATTCTGAGCACCATCTAATTTTTCGTGTTTAGATTTATCTATTGCTGTTTGTTCAGCTCGCTCTAATTCTGAATAGAAGGCGTTTTTGTCAGCTTGTTCTTTTTCGCTGGCAAATCGCGCTTTTTCAGCTTGACTCAATTTTAGATCCACTTCTAATTTTAAATTAAGCATATCTACACCTTTTTAGAGCGGCAACACTAGGCCGCATTCGTATTAAATTCTATGATCGGAAAAAATTAAGCAATATTTAAGCCAAGCTAGTTTGCAATACGTCGCATAAATATATTCGTAGCGAACTCATCTAACATTTTTTGTTCAGCTTTATTTTCTTTTACTTGCTTTTCAATTGTTTTCTTTTCAATTAACTTTTCAATAGCCTTGGATTTAGCTTGCTGTGTTAACCACAGTTGTCGCCGCTGCTCCTCAACTTGCTTCGCCGTTCTTACTGTTGTCGCCTGCTGATTTATCGCCTCTTCAATCTTATTAATGAAAGAATTGAACTGTTTAATGTTTTCACAACTCATCCCTTGCTGAGCTTTGTTGTGAAGCTGTTGACTATATTCCAGTCGAAAATCGTTCAAGCCCTGAAGTTTCTGCTGATTACTGATAAAGTTTTGCTGCGCTTGAACATAGTTAATGCGCAAATTCTCCTCTTTATCCGTTTCGAGTTTGAGTAATAAACCTAATTTATTTTTTGCCATTAGCCTTGTCCTAGTAGCTGTGCTAAGCCCTGTAAGCACTCGTCATAACGCAATACATCTTTCATACCTTGCTGCAAAAAGCCATTCACTTGTGGCATCATTTGTATGGCTTGATCTAGCATAGGGTCACTACCCTGTTGATAGGCACCTAAAGTAATCATGTCTTTGTTTTGCTGATACATTGAGTAAACTTGTTTTAGTACTCGCGCTTGCTGCATATGTGGCTCAGAAACAACTTGTGGCATAACACGGCTAATAGACTTTTCGATGTCTATAGCCGGGTAATGACCGCTGTCGGCCAGTTCACGGGAGAGAACAATGTGACCATCTAAGATCGCACGCGCGGAGTCTGCGATGGGGTCTTGCATGTCATCACCCTCACTTAAAACAGTGAAGAATGCCGTGATAGAACCTTGCCCTTCACCTCCATTGCCGGCTCGCTCTACCAGCGCAGGAAGTTTTGCAAATACCGAAGGCGGGTAACCTTTTGTTGCAGGCGGTTCACCGACTGCCAGTGCAATTTCACGCTGCGCCATGGCATAGCGTGTTACTGAATCTAAAAGTAATAAGACATTTAAACCTTGATCGCGAAAGTATTCCGCTATCGTGACTGCACTCTCACAGCCTTTTAAACGCATCAAAGGAGAAGCATCAGCAGGGGCAGCAACCACAACAGATCTTCGTCTGCCCTCAGGGCCTAAGATTTCATCAATAAACTCTTTTACTTCACGGCCACGCTCACCAACTAGGCCCACAATAATAACATCGGCCTCACTACCACGGGTCATCATGCCTAACAGAACTGATTTACCCACCCCACTGCCCGCAAATAGTCCCATACGTTGACCTTGACCAACGGTAATGATCGAGTTAATTGCGCGCACGCCCACATCCATCGGTTGGCTTATTGGGCGTCTCGCCAGTGGATTGATTGGTTCTTGAGCGAACTTAAGATAGCGCTCTGCATCTATGGCACCTAAGCCATCAAGTGGTCTGCCAAGGCCATCGACGACTCGACCCAAAAGAGACATACCAACAGGCAGTCCGGTTTCGTTTAATTGAGGGATCACACGAGCACCTGGTAATACGCCAGAAATGTGATCGTTTGGCATAAGATAAAGCGTATCACCGTTGAAGCCAATTACTTCTGCATCGACTAAACCGCGAATAGTTTCGATTTTACATTGACTGCCAACAGGTGCACTTAAACCTCGCGCTTCGAGGGTTAATCCCACCACCCGAGTCAAGCTGCCAGCGACGGGAGTAGCAAACGGCTTAATGTTTTTTTGATAGCGTGTTAAACGCTCAGCTAAAGGACTTATGACACTCATGCATAATATTTACTGGTACTAGATACCACTGTCATGCAAAAACTTCTCCATGATTTCGACTAGTCGCGCTTTTAGTGTCATATCTATCGAAGATTGGGCTGTTTTTACTTCGCAACCACCTCTGTCTAGTGTTGGTTCAGCCACCAATTGCCAGTGCTGTTGCTGCAAGTGTTCAGCGCCATAGGCTTCTTCGACTAGCTTCAGATCTTCTGGATTCAAATGAACTTGAATCGCTTGCCCTCCAATAGGCAAAGCATCAATGGCTTTTTTGAGCGCGACTAAAATAAGCTCTGGATGAGTTTGCAGTTCTTTGAAAACCACTTGCTCCGCCAATAATTTGGCAATGTGAATAAGTTGCTTCTCCACCGTTTCATCTACTTTATTTAAGGGCGCTGCCATACCTTCAATTAATTGGCCTAAATACTGTAATTTCTCTTCGACCAAAGGCTTGGCATCGTTCAAACCTTGCTCTTTACCTATTTCTATACCTTCTTTATAACCAGCTTCTTTTCCTTCCGTGACACCTTTGTCAAATCCTTCAATATAGCCTTGTTCATGGCCTTGCTTGATACCTTCTTCATAAGCGTCTTGACGGATCTGCTCAAGCTCTTCAAGCGTCAGTGCTGGAAACTCTTCTGGCTCTTGCATTTCAAGCTCATCTTCATGCGCATGCTTTTGCTTTTTATAAACTTGCTCTAGTGGTTGACCAAATGCCGTTGAACGACCAGAGAACGAGGTCGGATCTTCACTAACATCAGGGATAGGCCAGCTCTTCAACAATTCATCAATGGCTTCGCCTTCAACCGGTCTGCCTTTATAAAATTTTTTATCACTCATTGATTACAAGAACTCTTCACCGCCGCCACCGCCAAGCATAATTTCACCTGAATCAGCTAAACGACGAGCTGTTGATAAGATTTCTTTTTGTGCGGCTTCTACCTCACTGATACGCACTGGCGGCATCGCTTCTAGGTCATCCGCCATCATCTCAGCTGCACGCTTAGACATATTGCCTAGGATCTTATCTTTGAGTGTATCGTCAGTACCCTTGATTGCTTTCATCAACACATCTTGTTGTACTTCACGCAAAATAGCTTGGATACCGCGATCTTCGACATCCAGCAGGTTCTCAAATACAAACATCAGATCTTGAATTTGCTGTGACATCTCTTCGTCATGCTCACGGATTGAATCCATTAACTGGCCTTCGACATTTGTATCTAAGTAATTCATGATATCTGCAGCCGCTTTCAAGCCCCCCATTTTCGCAGCTTGCGCACCGGCTTGACCTGCGAACTGTTTCTCCATAATCTCGTTAAGTTCTTGTAGTGCCGCTGGCTGAACTTCTTCTAAGTTCGCAATACGCATAGTTAAATCTAGGCGAACTTTTTCAGGGAATTGCGACAAGATTTCGGCAGATTGCTCCGGCTCTAAATAACTCAGTACAATAGTTTGGATCTGAGGGTGCTCGTTACGAATGATATTGGCAACTTGCTTTGAATCCATCCATTTCAATGAATCTAGACCTTTCGCCCCAGAACCCATGACGATTTGGTCAATTAAGCTTGCGGCCTTATCTTCACCAAGCGCTGCCGTAAGCGCCTTTTTAATAAAGTCTTCAGATTGAAAACCTATAGTACTAAAGCTTTGGATCTGCTCAATAAATAGGTTGTGAACCGCACTGATCTTAGCTTGGGAAAGGTCATCTAAAGCGGCCATAGCCATACCGACTTTCTGCACTTGCTTTGGCTCAAGATGCTTCAAAATTTGTGCTGCATCTTCTTCTGTTAAGCTCAGTAATAAGATGGCGGCTTTATCAACACCATCCAGCTTCTCAACATCAAAAGCTACTGGGAGCTGTTTTTGTTCTTCTTCGTTACTCATCTTCAGTTAACCACGCTTTCACAACTTGTGATGATAATTCTGGTTCATTGGCTACAAGCGCTCTTACTGCTTTCAGTAAGTCTTCGTCGCCATGTAAGTCTGGTAATTGTAAAGTACCATCTGATGAGAAGCCAACTGCTGATGAGTCAAACTCATTGTTCAACATATCTAGTGTGCTATCACCTAAATCTACGCCAGTTGTTAATGCATCTTCATCAAAATCTTCGAGTGTGTCGTCTGGGTCAATTAAACGCTTAAGCATTGGACGGACAACCCCTAATATAAGAACGATGATAACCAGTGCACCAAGCGCAAGACGGATTGTTTTCATAAACCAATCTTGTTCCCAAAGCGGCAGATCAGCTTGCTCAATAATATCTTCGCGAACAAATGGGACGGTTACAACTTCTAACGCATCACCGCGCTGCATATCAAAACCTACACCGCCTTGAAGTAAACGACGAATATTCATCAACTCTTCTTGGCTGCGCGGTGCCATTGTCATATTGCCCTCTTCATCTGCTCTTGGCAGATAGTCAACGGCTACTGAAACACTGATACGACGAATTACACCTGTTTGCTGACGCTTATGGCTGATGGTTGTATCTAATTCATAGTTACGAGTGGCTTCTTTTTGTGAACGAGAAGGTGTTGAACCTTGACCATTTGTGCCACCTGCAATTTCTGGAATATTAGAATTTACTGGCGGTTGGTTTGTTAGTGCCCCTGGAATACCAGCTGTAATACCACCGATGTTACTTTCTTCAAAAGTTGTTTCACTTCGAACAGCTGGCAGATCAGGGTTATAACGTTTTTGTGTTTCTTCAACCGCACTAAAATCCATAGTTAAATCTACTTGCGCAGTGTATTTACCCAAGCCTACAACAGGAATAAGAATGCTATCAATTTTTTCTAAATATTCTTGCTCACGCTTGCGCTCAATTTCATATTCTTTACGAGAACGTGCAGCCAATGAGTCTTGCGAACCTGAATTTAACAGACGGCCGTTTTGATCTGTAACGGTTACACGGGCAGGCTCTAAGCCTTGCACTGCTGAAGCAATGATGTCAACAATTGAATCTACTTCTTCACCACCCAGTGTTCTTCCACGCTTTAAGGTAATAACCACGGTGGCTGACGGTTTTTTCTCGCGACGCGCAAATACATTTTCTTTAGGTATAGCTAATAAAACTTTGGCACGGCTAATATCTTGCAGCTCTTCAATGGTACGGGCTAGTTGTTGTTCACGGCTATGCTTAAGGCGCTCGCGCTCTAGGCGCTGGCTTACACCAAAGCCCATGTCTTGCATCAATATATCTGTGCCAGTACTCGGGGCTTGCGTGAAACCATCACGGGCCATTTGTAGTTTTATGTTTTGGTAATCAGTTTCGGCAACCATGATGGTATTGCCTTCAAGCTCATAGTCTATTTTTTGAGCATCAAGAAAATCTAGAGTTTGCACCAGCTCTTCGGTTGGATACTGCCCTAGAGGGCGCATATCAGGTTGACGTGCCCAAATGATAATCGCGATTGCAATGGCCAAACAAATGGCTAAAGCAATAATAATCGTCACCTGGCGAAGCATATCAACGCCACTTAACGCGCTTAAATACCCCGATTTTTGCTCTTGCTGCTCATCAGCGCCAGCAGTGCCATCGGTTAAAGTCAGATCGGTTGATTGATTCGTTGCCACGGTGCTACTCCACTACCCTGATTAAACTGGCATGTTCATAATTTCTTTATAGGATTCTACAAGTTTATTTCTTACTTGTACCGTTGCCTCAAAAGCCACTGATGATTTTTGTGATGCTATCATGACTTCAGCAAGTGAAACACTTCGATCACCCATTTCCAATGCTGTTGCTTTTGATTTAGCATCTTTTTGTAAACCATTTACCGTATTGATTGCGTCTGACAACAAATCACCGAATTGCGCTGAAGAAGTTGCCGCTGTTTTTTGCACTGCAACTTCATTCGTTTTAATGGTATTTCGCGTTGCCTCGACTGCTAGAGACTGCATTTCTTGATAAAGAGAGTTTGGGTGAATTTTCATAACACGCACTCCAATAAAAACATACAACAAGAAAAGCATAAAGCGTGCCAAAATAAAAACGTTTACTTTCAGTGTTTTACGATTATTTTAGTGAGTCGATTTTTTGACAAGATTACCAATAATCTTAATTAAGCGATCTATCTTTAGGCAAGGACAACTTGTAGATTTCGCCGCTCCCGCGTCCTGCTATCGCTGATACACCTTCTTCCATGAAGGCAAGGCGAATTTTGCTATATTAGTTGTTCAAAATAAGAAATTTTCAATGAAGTTAACACCAGTTTTATTCC
This sequence comes from uncultured Pseudoalteromonas sp., assembly GCA_964479805.1. Lineage (GTDB taxonomy): Bacteria > Pseudomonadota > Gammaproteobacteria > Enterobacterales > Alteromonadaceae > Pseudoalteromonas. The sequence continues at coordinate 10,751 of CAYZOE010000023.1, forward strand.
CTCAAAATGATTGAGCATTATTGAGAATCGGTATAACAAAGAGGCTAAGATTTGAGCCTCTATTAAGGTTGATTATTACGCTGGTAATGGGATCCCCATATCACGCATCTTAGCGAGTTTGTAACGCAAAGTTCTTGGGCTCATACCAAGTACCTCAGCAACGTCTTTACGCTTACCATTACATTTGTGAAGCGTGTCTAAGATAATTTGATGCTCTTTATCTTGTAATGTCGCTTTATAATTTGCAGCATCATAACTTTCAGTGTCACTGATTACAGGCTCAATATGTTGCGCCTGTTGCTCCACATTGATCTGTGGTGGCACTTCCGTATTCGTTGTTTTAATAGATACTAAGCTTGGCTGATAGTTTTCGATAAAAATATCTTCACCATGTACAGTATCACCCTGCTGCAGGATCAAAGCACGTTGCACTACATTATCAAGCTCTCTAACATTACCAGGCCAAGAATGTGATAATAACTTCTGCTTTGCACTATCACTTAATTGCACTGCTGGCTTGCCTGCTTTGCTGGTATGTCTTGCCAACAGATGCTCAGCTAACACAACAATATCACCTGGGCGCTCAATAAGTGGCAGCCACATTAGAGGAAAAACATTCAAGCGGTAATATAAATCTTCTCTGAACTTACCTTCTGCAACCGCTTCTCTTAGATCTCGGTTACTGGTCGCCAAAACTCTGACATCTAAGTCGATGGTTTTTCGGCTACCTAAACGTTCCACTTCTCGCTCTTGAAGAACACGTAGTAATTTAGCTTGCAGACCCAGATCCATTTCCGTGATTTCATCAAGTAAAATAGTGCCTTTTTGAGCTTGTTCAAACTTACCTGGACATGCCTGAATCGCACCAGTAAACGCACCTTTTTCATAACCAAATAAGGTTGCTTCAAGCATATTTTCAGGAATTGCTGCACAGTTGATGGCAATGAATGCTTCATCTTGACGCTCTGATTTATCATGAATGAATCGAGCCAATACTTCTTTACCAGAACCACTTGGTCCTAGCACCATAACGCTGGCATCTGATTTCGCAACTTTATTAGCAAGCTCCAGTAACTGTAGACTTTGAGGATCTGCAACCACAGGTCCTTCGGTTTCTTTTTCTTTTGCCGGCATATAACGACTAACCATATTTAGTAATACTTCTGGTGCGAACGGTTTTGCCATATAATCAATCGCACCTAAACGCATCGCCTCAACAGCATCATCAATGGTTGCGTAAGCCGTCATCATCAGTACAGGCAAATCTGGGTAGTTAAGCTTAATGGTTTTAAGTAAATCCAAACCGCTCATCGTACCCATTTGTACATCACTGACCACAATAGAGAAGGTTTGCTTTTTCAACAGCATCACCGCTTCTTCGGCAGAGCTAGCCTCAACTGTATCAAAACCTGAAAGTTGAAGTGTATCTATCAATGCTTCTCTTAATCCGGCATCATCTTCAACGACTAAAATTGAATGACTCATACAACCTCCAGTTGATCTGTACTAAATGAAATTGGCAGTAATAGACTAAAACATGCTCCGCCTTGTTCATTATTAGTGACTTCTACTTTACCTTTATGTGAGTTAGCCACTGAGCTAACAACCGCTAAACCTAAGCCCGTGCCTTGGCTTTTTGTCGTAAAAAAGGGTTCAAATATTTTTTCTGACAGCGCTAAATCGACACCTGGTCCATTGTCAGACACTGAAATTCTAACCCTGTCAGACTCATTATCTCGCGCTGCGCTTAATGTGATGTGGACGTTTTTACCAATCACTTGAATACTGTTATGAATTAAGTTTTGGATGGCACTTGCGAGTGCTGTTTTATTGCCTAAGATTTCAATGTCAGGCTCAGGCAAGTTCACGTATAGCTCGCTACTATTCATCGCAACCATAGCATCAGCACCTGCTTTCACTTCACTAAGCAGTTGCTGCATAGAAACCTTTTCGATCACTTGCTGCTCACCGCTTTTTGCAAACAACAACATATCGTTTACTTGCGATTCGAGATCTTTCAATCTAGACATCAGCTTTTCATGGAAACGTGAGCGTGATGCTTCAGGCACTTTATTACTACCTAAATTCGCTGCATACAGCATGGCTGCCGAAAGTGGCGTTCTGACTTGGTGTGCAAGCGATGCGACCATCTTACCTAGAGAGCTCAAACGCTGCATATGTGCCATGCGTTTTTGCAAACGACGAGTTTCTGTTAGGTCTGTCATGAGAATTAATTGACCCGGCTCTGGTGTAAGTGCGGTAATGTCAAGCTTGATCAAACGGCCGTCTCGTAATGACACTTCATGGCCATCGTCTTGCTGTGGGCTGAAAGAGCGCTGAATAATGTTAAACCATTTTTCACCTTCTAGCGGCTCACCCAACATATCAATGGCAATTTGATTTGCCTTTGCGATCATACCTTGACCATCAAGTACCACAACGCCAGCAGGCATAGTATCAACTAGGTGATTTAACCAACTTGCTTGTTGACGTAAGTCGCTTAATTCCCCCACATAAGCCTCCTGCAGTAAACATGGGTTAAACTCTAAATCAGGTCGATGACTTAGAGGCGTTACTGGAGAAAAATGTGATGTCTGGGCTAATTGTGCTAGTGCCATAACGTTAATCTCAAAACTTTAAACTAACTGAATAAAGCAGATTGTGTGCCAAATTTAAAACCCTTTTATTTTCATTAACTAAGATAAGTTTTGAATTCGATTTGTTAAGTGTTACATTTTTGACACTGTATTTTTATACAGTCTTATATATACTCTTTTAAACTCACTCAACAGAGATATAAATAATGTGCACACGCTGTCTTTGGCTAGACGAAACAAAATCTGATTACGTTGCTTATCATGATGTGGAATGGGGCGTACCTGTATTTGACGATCGAAAACTCTTCGAATTCATTACCCTTGAATCGGCACAAGCAGGACTGAGTTGGTATACTATTTTGAAGAAGCGCGATGGCTACAGAGCTGCTTTCAAAAATTTCGATATCAATAAAGTTGCAGCCATGACAGATGAAGATATAGAGCGTTTAATGACTGATGCAAGCATTATTCGTAACAAATTAAAAATTGCGGCGACAATTAATAATGCTGAGGCATTTATAAGGATACAGCAGGAGTTTGGCAGTTTCGCGAAATACCAGTGGCAGTTTGTTAATAATACCCCTATTGTGAATCAAATACATAGCCGAGAAGATTACCCTTCCACCAGTGAGATCAGTGAAAAGTTTGCTAAAGATTTAAAGAAACGTGGGTTTAAATTTTTAGGCCCAACCACAGTTTACGCCCATATGCAGGCATGTGGTATGGTTAATGATCACGATAATGCGTGTTTTAGAAAGCAAGAAATTATTGATAGTTATAGGTTTATTGACTTTGAGAAAATACTAAATCAATGAAAAACAACAAAAAGGCTCGTAGTTTAATGGGCTTTTTTTCTAGTCTTTGTTCAAATTATATTTCTTCATTTTTTCAACTAGAGTGGTTCTTCTCACCCCTAATATTTCAGCAGCTCTTGCCACTACATAATCATTTCTCTCTAGTGCTTGAGTAATTAAGCTGACTTCTAATTCAGCAAGATACTCTTTTAATTCAATGCCTTCATCAGGTAACAGACCAAACTGATTAGCCGAATCATTAAAACCAGAATCAAACTCTACCGACTCTTCATCATAGTCGCTAAACCCACTACTAAACAGTTCATTAAAGGCATCTTTTTCTAACAACTCTTCAGGATATTCTGGCTCAAACACTTCAACTTCAATGTGTTGATATTTTTTTGGTAAGTCAGAAACATCCACCACTTTATCGGGGAACATTATTACCATTCGCTCAACAAGGTTCGCCAGTTCCCTTATGTTACCCGGCCAATTATGCACTTTGAGACTTTCAATGGCACGCTCAGTAAATTTTGCAGTGCTGCCACTTTGCTCATGAACACGGCGCATTAACTCGTTAAGTAAAAGAGGAATATCATCAGCACGTTCATGCAAAGAAGGGTTATCAATTGGGAAAACATTTAAACGGTAAAATAAGTCTTCTCGAAACTTACCGTCTTCTATCATGATTTCTAAATTTCTGTGGGTCGCCGCAATAATTCGAACATCTGCCTGAATTGCTTTTGTGCCCCCCACTCGCTCATAACTGCGCTCTTGCAACACTCGGAGCAGTTTCACCTGCATTTGTAATGGCATGTCCCCTATTTCGTCTAAAAATAAGGTTCCACCTTGAGCGAGTTCGAAGCGGCCTTTTCGTGCTGAAATAGCGCCTGTAAATGCCCCCTTCTCATGACCAAATAATTCGCTCTCTAATAAGTCACCAGGAATAGCACCACAGTTAACTGGCACAAATGGCCCGGAGCTTCTTCTAGACAAAAGATGAACATTGCGTGCAACAACTTCTTTACCTGTACCTGACTCACCTAAAATCAATACATTGGCATCTGTTTTAGCCACTTGTGAAATTAAAAAACGAACCTGCTTAACCGCTACAGTTTCCCCCACTAAACCATCGAAGCTTTTACCCGCTGTGGCATCAGCTTTGTTAGGCAGCATTCGAAGGTATTGCTGAGCATCATGCAGTAACTGCATGGTTACATCATGAATAAACGGCTCTGAGATTAGGCCAATGACGTTAGCGAGGTCTAAAAGTGGTTTGAGCGTTTCGCCAATTAACAAAAAAGGAGTCGCAGGAGAAGCTTTAATAACTTGTTCGTGGTCAAGCTCTGCAAGTGCACCAAGGACCACAATAGTATCTTTAGTATTAGACATTTTGTTCTGAAAATCACTTTCAGAAACCATTTGCGCAGGTTGGCCAACAAAATTCAGAGCAGCTGATAAACCATTCGCGCGATTATTATTATTATCTAAAATTAAAACCATTTAAGGAGTCCAATGCTTCTATCAATGTGACCTGATAAAGGATTGTAAGGGAGTGTGTCAGGGATGCAATACCTAAGTGGCAAGTTTTTGACTCGAACGCCAAAAAAATGCCACTTAGCATGAGGTATATAAATACTTTTGTATTAACACACCTACCGTAGGTTTAAAGAAGGCCTAAAACTGAAGATGCAGATTGATTGGCTTGACCACGAACAGCGATGGATGCTTGAGACAAAATATCATTGGCAATTTGTTGCGAAGCAGCTAGAGCATAATCCGTATCTTGAATGCGACTTTGACTTTCTGCGATATTTGATTGCTGTGTGCCAAGGCTACGTATAGTGCTGCTTAAGGTATTCTCAAATGCACCAAATTCAGCTCGCTGACTATTAAGACTTTCTAATACATCATCAGCAGCTGTAACTGCAGTTTGAGCGCCAGCTTGAGTAGAAATATCAACACTCAAAATTGCATTAGCAAAACTGCCATCTGATGCATTAACACTTTGCGTCGTATTAGCGTCTGGTCCAACTTGAAAGCTTAAATCATCTCCATTAAAGATGGCTTTACCACCAAAGGTTGTATTATCGAAGGTTTCTGTTATTTGAGTCTGAAGTTGACTCACTTCATCTTGAAGCGCTTGTCTGTCTGAATCAGTGAGCGCGCCACTACCCGCTTGAATAGATAACTCTCTAATACGAGAAACAGCATCCCCGACACCTGACAGTGCAGAATCAGCAGTTTGAGAAAGGGAAATACCATCGTAAGCATTTCTTACTGATTGGCTATAACCTTCTTGCTGTGAGGTAAGCCGACTAATAATTTGCAATGCTGCAGCATCGTCAGCAGCTGAATTTACTTTTTTGCCAGTTGCCAACTGTTGATTAAGCTTGTTGGCAGTTTGCTCGGTTTTATTGAAAAAACCACCACTCGGTGAATTGATTTGCATAACTCCTCCCCATATTAGGTGTTATTGCTTGATAATACTACGTCTCAATGGTCAAAAAGTCACCTGACCATACAAAATAAGTCACTTGCTTTGGCACAAATACTGCAATTTTATGGAAGGTGATATAAAGTATTGAGTAATAGCTTTTTTTAGGCGTATTTTTGCAATTCATACCTCATACCTTATTCTATGAGTGTAAAGAAAAGATTGCACCTTTTGGTGGGTAACTATGTTCGATAATAAAACCATTTTAATAACAGGCGGAACAGGGTCTTTTGGTAAAAAGTATGTGAAGACACTACTTGAACGCTATAACCCTAAGAAAATCATTGTTTTCTCTAGAGATGAACTTAAACAGTTTGAAATGCAACAAGAGTACAATGCACCTTGTATGCGCTATTTTATTGGCGATGTTAGAGACAAAGACCGACTAAGACGAGCAATGCAAGGCGTTGATTATGTCATTCATGCTGCAGCGCTTAAGCAAGTTCCTGCGGCAGAATACAATCCTATGGAATGTATCAAAACCAATATCAATGGTGCTGAGAACGTCATTGAAGCAGCCCTAGACGCAGATGTAAGCAAAGTTATTGCTCTTTCTACGGATAAAGCTGCAAATCCAATTAACTTATATGGGGCTACAAAACTTGCCTCAGATAAGCTATTTGTTGCAGCCAACAACATTGCTGGCGGTCATAAAACGACTTTTTCTGTTGTTAGGTATGGCAATGTAGTGTGTTCTCGAGGCTCTGTCGTGCCTATATTCCAAAAATTTATTGATGAAGGCAAAGATCACATTCCTATAACCCATGCCGAAATGACTCGATTTTGGATAAGCCTACAACAAGGTGTTGACTTTGTTCTTAAAAACTTTGAAAGAATGTTAGGCGGAGAAATTTTCGTTCCTAAAATTCCGTCAATCAAGATTACTGACCTAGCCACTGCAATGGCACCAAACATACCGCAAAAAATTACCGGCATTCGTCCTGGTGAGAAATTACATGAAGTAATGTGCCCTTCAGATCTCTGTTTTGATACATACGAGTATGCAGACCATTTTGTTATAGCACCTGGAATTAAGTTTAGCAGCAGAAGTAATGATTTCGGAACAAACGCCTTAAATGAAAAAGGCCATAAAGTGCCTCCTGGATTTGAGTACAATTCAAAAGAGAATGAACATTATATGTCCATAGAGGAAATTCAAGCGTTCAATATTGAGGCGATTAAATGATCCCCTACGGTAAACAGCAAATAGATCAAACTGATATTGATGCCGTTATCGAGGTTTTAAATTCAAATTGGTTAACACAAGGACCCAAAGTACCTGAATTTGAAAAGAATGTAGCAAGCTATTGCAGTGTGCAATATGCAATTGCAGTTAATAGTGCAACTTCAGCTTTACATTTAGCTTGTTTGGCCCTAGAGGTGGGTAATGGTGATATTGTCTGGACTTCTCCCATTTCTTTCGTAGCATCCAGCAATTGTGCACTCTATTGTGGCGCTTCTATTGATTTTATAGATATAGAAATTACCACAGGTAATATCTGTGTTGAAAAACTCAAAGAAAAGTTGATAGAAGCGCGCAACACTGGCTCTTTGCCTAAAGTGGTTATCCCAGTTCATTTGGCTGGTCAAAGTTGTGATATGGCGGAGATTTATACACTTTCGCTAGAGTTTGGCTTTAAAATAATTGAAGACGCTTCACATGCTATTGGCGGAAGTTATAAAAATATAAAAGTAGGTAGCTGTCGTTATTCTGATATAACTGTATTTAGCTTTCACCCAGTCAAGATTGTGACCTCAGCTGAAGGGGGAATGGCCCTAACAAATAATCAGGCTATTGCTCGAAAAATTCAGATGTTACGTTCACATGGTGTAACCAACGAAGAATCGGAGATGACTGAGCCAAGTCATGGTGTTTGGTATTATCAGCAGCAGTATTTAGGATTTAATTATCGTATGACTGATATTCAAGCAGCTCTTGGAAATAATCAGTTTAATAAAGTAGATCCATTTGTAAGTAAACGAAATCAACTTGCAAAAAACTATGATTCAGCGTTTGAGAACACGAATGTAACTCCTTTAAAGCAATGCATTGATGTATACAGCGCCTATCATTTATATGTAATTCGTGTTCCCGATTTAACTGTTTCTCAACACAAAAATGTAGTAGAAAGCCTTCGTAAAAGTGGGGTAATGAGCCATTTACACTACATTCCAATTTACTTACAGCCTTATTATCAAACGTTAGGGTTTAAAAAAGGATATTGCAAAAATGCTGAGGAATATTACCGTACTGCTATGACTTTACCACTTTATCCGGCACTCTCTAATGAAGAACAAACATTTGTCATTAAGTCAACTTTAAAGGTTATAAATGACTTTATAAATTAGCGCTCTTCACTGAGCCTTTCTATTAAGTTAATGCCATCCCACACATGGCTAAACATTAACGCTTCGCCCATTGGAACAATACGTAAGCCGTTTAATATACGTACCTCTTCACAAGGTAAGCCAAAATAAGTGATCGTTTGTAACTTTTTATGAGTCGGTAAACACTTTAATGACTCTATATCACAAGTAAAAACTAAACCATTACCCTCATGTTCTTCCAAGTAATTCAAAGAATTAGGCATGCTTAAATTAACCGCTAAAAAGCCTGTATCAGCTATAAAACTTAATGGCGTAATTTCAGGTTTTTGAATTAATATTTTTTGTAGATTAATGTGGCGATTTAGATGATTATTTGCCTTAAACTCTGATTTACCCTTCGCAATAACCGAGATTTTTTGCCAAAACATTTGCTTTAACTCGGCTTCTGTTTCATACCAAAAAATACTCTTTGGCGAAGAACAAGCCTGCTGCGTAAAACTTAAATAGTCAGTACAGAATTTCTTTGCCGCTTCAAATGCTTCAGCTTTGTTAGTAAGTTTAATAACTGCAACAGAGAATCTATCTGGAAATTCTATCTGATCAATAACTTTTACTATCTTATTTATTGATGCAATTGCGTTAGAGCCTCCCCAAACCACACGCTTCGAGCACCAGTTAGAATAAAACTGGGTGACTTCTTCTTCATATGATGGATAGCTAATGACAGAGCATCGTTTTAATAAAAGACTATTTTCTGTACTAGTACTGAACTGTAGTAGTAAGTTTAATAACTCATCAGCTATAGCTCCTCGTCGGTCACTCACTCGAACAACATTATAATTACCAACTAAAAAACTCAGTATTAATGCATACAAGTAAACAGTATCAACATTAGCTGGAGTAATATGAAATACTTTGTGGTTGCCCTCCCCCATACTTTGGGTGTAAGCACGGGATACATTTATTAAATTACTGCGACGACACCAAAAAGCAAAAGCCACAATCTCTGCTGAAGGCTTTTTCGCAAATAAAAAATTCGAGAATTGAGCAACCTCTTCTAACAAGCTTGTATCAAAAGGCACAATTTTTTCTTCAACTAATTCATTACTGCCAAACAGCAGTTGTATATTTTTATTTAAAGGTATCACTGCACCCTCTCACTTCAGCACGCGCCATACGTCCGGTTATAGTAAAATACTTTCCCAACCTGCCACATTTGCAATCATCTTCACCATGAATAATTGCTAAGTCTTCAGTCAATAAATTATGACCAGGATAACTATAAGGGATAACCGATTTCATCTTAGCGACACCTTCGCTCTTGAAAGGCAGTGGCTGAAGATTAACTGGGTCTATCACATCAATATCAGACCATACTGGTGCATGCAACATGCCGTGTTCACATTCTACATGTATTGTGCCTGTCTGCTCGACCATCCCATAGTAGTCATGAACACGAACATTTCCAAAAAACAATTTTAATGTTTCTTTAAAAGTGTTTTTATCAACGGCTTGCTCAGTGATCTTTTTCCAACCACCACCGTGCAGTAAAAAAGCATTTTTAAAATGAAAGGGCTTTTTTATCTTCTTTAACTCTTCAACAACTTTTTGCCAAATAATAAAAGTAAAACCATACATAAAAACAGGTTGTTCTGAGTACTTACTTACAAATCGTTCAATTGCTTCTATATCAAGTTCTAAATTCTCATCAAGCGCAAAGTGGTGATCTCTGCCAAAGAAAGACATACCTTGGATCCCTGCTGCCCTGGCAGACATTCCCAAACTCAGATCGAGCGCCTTTCTACTGTCTAAAATAAGCAAAGGTAAGCGCTTTGGACCCAGCCAATGTTGCATTATTTTTGATAACACTCGAGATTGTAATTTCGCAGTATCAGTATCTAAGACTATCTGAGACTGCTGTCCTGTTGTTCCTGATGACTTCAAAACACGATGGATATTTTCTGTGGGAATACTATGCAGAAAAAACTCTTTAAACATTCTTACGGATAAAGGGGTCTCATTGAGCCACTGTGTTGTTTTAAAAGGCGGGCAGTTATCCAAGTGAAACTGTTGTAGCTCTCGTAAAACAGGCAAGATCAGCAATCGTTTTTCTGTACTATTTAAGCCGTATACAGGTGTATTTAGAAGCTCTTCACTAATCAAGTGCATGATAATCTACTTTACCGTTACTTAGTCTTGGAATGCTGTCGATATGAATAATTTTTACTTGCCTTACATGGCAAGACGCGATTTCAGCAATACTTTTTTCTAAATTGTTAGCCAAATATTCAATGTAAACATTTAAGCTTTTATCATCGCTCTTTATAACAACTTGTTTGTTTAGTTGCTGTGCTATTACTTGCTCCAATTCATCTAAATTAATTCGCCGCCCTTCTAATTTGGAGATACGTTTACTTCTCCCTACAATAGCGAATCTACCTGAACTATTTTTTCGAGCAATATCACCAGTTTCGAGCACGTCAAAGATATGACAAACAGCTAAATCCTCTATTTGAGACGCATAACCTGCGAAAATATTCTTGCCTTTGAAGAGGAGCTCACCTTCATCATTACTTGCATCTATATATAGCTGGCAACTTGGCAAAGGGTCACCAATTGCGCCTGGTGAATGGCTTAGGAAATCTTCCGGCATCATTATGGCGATCCTAGCGGTAGCTTCTGTTTGCCCGTACATCGCGTAAAAAGGGATACCACTATTTTTGCTGAACTTTTGAAGCTCACGCCAGAGGTTATCACTTAACCGGCCACCAGCTTGTGCCATATATTTTAGATTACTGAGCGGTAAGCGATCAAATCTGAGCCTATGCAATAATTCAAAACTAAAAGGGACTCCATAAAAACTTGTGACCTTATGAGCTTCAAATGTTTGCCAAAATGGCTTAGACATCAAGCTTTCTTGACCCATTATAATACTTGCCCCAACAGCAAGGTGAGTATGCAAAATAGATAAACCAAAACTGTAAGAAAGTGGCAAAGAAGTCATTATACTGTCTTCTTTAGTGATAGGAAGAACACTGAGAATACCTTCACAGTTCTCTATTAAGTTTCGATAAGTTAATTTGACTAATTTTGGCACACCTGAAGAACCACTCGTTGGCAACAGTAAAGCTAAATCATCTGCAAGTGCATGCTTATTACTATCAAGTTCAGTAACTTGCGCACCATCAAACAAATAATTAACTTTGAAATGCTTTGATACCGAGCTAATTTCTGCCTGCGTTTTTTTAGGATCAATAAGTAAAATCGTATGATTTGCTTGTAACAAAGACAAGTAAGTTACTAAAAATTCTAAGTTGTTATGTGCTACTAGCGCACATAACAACTTAGAATTTTTAGATAAAGCACGCTGGCGTACATTAACTTTCTCAATCAGTTCTTGATATGTTACTTGTTTATCGCCACAAACGATGTAGCCCCCATGATCCGCTAGCTGCCAAAATGGTTTCATAAACCCAGCCTCAAGCCACCATCAACATGTAGTGTTTGGCCTGTAATAAATCGACTTGAGTGTGATAAGAGAAAATCAATCACATCAGCAACATCATCTGGATGACCAATACGGCCTAAAGCGGTATTTTTAACAATATCTTGTTTCTTTTCATCATCAAAATGAGATATTAAAGGTGTGTCGATAACACCTGGTGCAATAACATTTACACGAATTTTAAATACGCCTAGCTCTGCTGACAAGCTAAGTGCTAAACCATGTAAAGCTGATTTCATAGCTGCGTAAACACTTTGCCCCTTAGCACCTTTCTCGGCAACAACTGAGCTAATAAAAATAATGCTACCTTGTTTATCTCTTGCCATTAACTTGCTGAGCCCTTGTGCTAACAAAATAGTGCTTTTAAGGTGTTGATGATATTGCTCATCTATTAGCGACTCTCTACTCATTAAAAGAGGCGCCTCATACATTTTGCCAGCGCTATGTATGAAACCAAATACAGGCAGTTTCAACTTTTGTATAAAACTAAAAAATGCCCTAAAACTTTCTGATTCAGTTAAATCAATACAGTAAGTAACTATGTTGCCAAAACCCTGTGATTGCATTGAAGCCTTCAATGTCTGAAGTTTTTCGTCTGTTTTAGCAGCAACTACGACCAGATTACTCGGTTCACTAGCAACCTTTTTAACCGTTGCCATTCCTATCCCTGACGTACCACCTGTTACCACTATTATTTGCTTTAGAACGTCGGTCATTTTATGCACCGTATTTAGCTACTATCTCTTTTGCTTTAGCAAATGAGCTCATATCAATAATGTCATCTGTGTCGATCATAATGTCAAACTGAGACTCTATATCAGCGATGATCATCATATGTGTCATCGAATCCCATTTATCGTGTTGTCCATAAGCTAATGCATCTGTCACTTGCTCTAAAGGAATATCTAGTACTTCAGCAAAGATATTTTGTAACTTTTCATTCATTTGTTTCTACTCAAAAATGCTTTTATTTGCTTGGTTGAACACTCAAACTGTTCTCTAGTAAGTTCAATGTCGACTTGTCCAGAAGAGTTCACTTTTGCCTGATAACCTAACGCCTGATTATATCTTAAAGCATCATGATTATCTGCTAAGACAACAGAGTGTAAGGTTTTAATTTTCATAGAATTGAACGCATGCTCAATGAGTAATAATGAAGGGGAGAAAGCAATTAAATTACCTTTAAATTTCTCATCAGCAATATAAACTCCAATTTCAGCATTTGTTGCTTGTGATAAACAAACGTTAGAACGTATATTTATCACGCCAATCGCCTGATCTTTGTATACGATTTTATAGTGCAACTGTTTATCGCATCCGAGCATATGCTCAAACCATTGGCAATGAGCGTCGTAATCTATTAGCGCACTATTAAGCATATATTGCCGAACCGAAGGCGAATTGCGCCAATGAAAAACTTGTGTCAGATCTTCAAGTGTGAGCTTATGCAACTCAATCGCATAACCTTTGAGAGTATTGTTATTCACTATTACTCCCCCAGCTTTTTTTGCATGACATGATGGTTTAACACTACAAGATCTGGATGCTTCATTAGAAACTCAGTGATTTGCTCAGCCGGGGTATACTCAATATTTTGTCCAAAATGTTTCACTACTTTACTTACGAGTTCAAAGTCTGCAGGTTCATCAATACATAAACGTAGTTCAGGGTTAAGTATTGGTTCAATTTTGACACTTGTGCATTTAAATAAATCTGGGTGTTGATAAAAATATGGAGTTACATGCTCAAATTCATACTCTAATGTTGCGGCTTCATTGGCCTTATATAAGTTTTCTACTGAGAAGATTTCAGCATCAAACCCTCTTGGCACTGTATCAATATCAATATGAGAATAGTCTGCTCCGGCCTTAATATGCTCTTTGATAAGCAGATCTATTAAGACAGGATCAACCAATGGGCAATCTGCCGTTAATCTAACAATTAAATCACTTTCGGAAAGTTCTAAGCTTTTCGCAGCTGTTGCAAACCTTTGTAAAACATTAAGTTTACTTCCTCGGCATACTCGAACATTCAAACTTTTGACATGGTTTACAATGACATCATCATCAAGCTGTTCACTGGTAACAATTATATGCTCAGTAACTAATTTGGCTTGAGCAACACGTTTGATATGAAGCCCTAGGAGTGTATCCTCTCCCAAATCCATCAACACCTTCCCCGGCAGGCGGCTAGAGTCAAATCGAGCTTGAGAAAAAACGAATACCCTCACAGTCACATATGCTCCCAAGACAAAGGCGTCCCAAAAGCAATATCAGTTGTTGCTGGTTTACCAACTACATCATCAAGATGCCGCGGATGTAGTCCTTTTCCCGGTCGCACAGACCTAATATGCGCTTTAGTAAAGACTTCGCCTTTTTTAATGCTTTTAGCAACATAAAGAGAACGCCTAAAAGCAACATTATCTAATTCACTGCTGGCCAGTCGATAGTTTGCATTCCCTAAACTTGCATGAGCATCTTTTACTCTATTCACCAATTGCATAAACTGGCGTTCATCTAAAGAAAAAGCGGCATCAACACTCGACTCATCGCCTACCAATTTAAAATGCTTTTCAATTACACATGCACCTAAAGCCGTTGCAGCAATGGCAGCCGTATCAGATAAACTGTGATCACTTAACCCCACAGGTATACCCAATCGACTTTTTAAATCAACCAAGGTTTGTAAGTTACAATCAGCCATTGGGGTTGGATAACCACTAACACAGTGCAAGACAACAAGCTCTTTGCCGCCTGAATCAGCGACCGCTGTAACTGCTTCTTCAATTTCGTCAAAAGTCGCCATACCGGTAGACATTATGATGGGCTTTTTTGTGCTGGCCGCATATTTAATAAGCCCAATATCTGTGAGCTCAAAAGAAGCAATTTTATAAGCAGGACAATTTAAATCTTCTAAGAGATCCACCGCAGTTGTATCGAAAGGAGAAGAAAATAAGGTGATGTTATTAGCCCTAGCTCGTTCAAAAAGCGCTTCATGCCACTCCCAAGGGGTATGCGCTTCTTCATATAAATCATAGAGTGTTCTGCCTTGCCAAAGCTTTTCTTGAACAACAAACTCGGGGCCATCGTGATTTAAAGTGATTGTGTCTGGACGGTAGGTTTGTATCTTAAGCGCATCAACTCCTGTTTTTGCAGCAGCGTCAATAAGGACTAACGCATTCTCAAGCTTCCCGCCATGGTTGCCAGACAATTCAGCTATTAGATATGGGACAGAGCCAGCGCTGATGCATCTTCCATTGATATTTATTTCTTGTTCAAAACTCATCTTGAATAAACCTTAACTTCTCGTTTATACATAATTCTCAGCCTGGCAATTTAATAATTGCTCAACGACTCTTTTTGCACCTAAACCATCATATTGCCTAGGCCCTAGCTGTGACAGGAGCGCTCGCGTTTTCGGGGATTGAATTAACTGCTCGATACTTTTTGCCAAACTACTTTGTCTATGTGACTCTGTCATATCAATTAAAATACAGGCCTCTTTGAGAATTTTATCTTCCAATGCAACTGACTGATTAGCAGCGATTATCAAGCCAATTGTTGGCACACCCAACATTAAAAATTCATACATACCACCGCCTGCTGCACAAATAGAAAATGTTGACTCCTTCATTTCTTGCGCTAGATTTTCAGCTTGGCTTAAAACTAAAACTCTGTCACTATCCTCAGGTTCAATTCTAACTCTGCGTTCAAAATCTTGTGTACTGAGCTGAGTTAATACTTTGATTTTATTGATTGAGTTAAATTGAAGTAGTGTTGTGATTATTTTTTCATAATAATCGCATGCATCTTCACCACCTAACATCACCGATACAACTATTGAACTACTGCCCTGCCCCCCTCTTGATACATTTTGTGGGCCAAGAACAAAAGCCTTCCTAAATAGACGGTAGTCTGAGCCGTGTAAATAGTGCCGAGCTCTAATTTCAGGCATATTAATGTTAGCTGGATAAATCGACGCATAGATTTCTATTTCCGGGAGACCTATTCCATCATTATAAAAAAACAAAAAAGGAGACTTTTTATTCAAAGAAAACCAATCTTTAGAAGTGAGCCCATAGTCATCAATAACCAATGGGTTATCGCTAGGAGTAATATCATCTATTGAATAAATGTTTATTAACTTAATTGGCAAACGCTGCAAAAGTATAATTAATGAGCCTGATATTGATTTATAAAACAGTTCAATTGTTTTACCTTTCTCCAAAAGCAACTCGATAACTGCAAGCTGTCTCATTACATGGCCATGACCTGTATGTGATGTTGCATTTACATAAAAGCGAATTGAATCGTCAGGCAAAAAACTCATGCTTAACTACTCATAATTTTCATAACTAACAACTTTACTGCCTTCACTTCCTATATTGCAATTGACATGGATCAATGAAGATAATGCTGCTTTGATATCATTATGTCGCTCAGGAGGCGCAAAAAACATCATAAAACCGCCACCGCCAGCTCCTAATAATTTCCCACCCAAAGCACCAGCTTTTTTACCTAGCAAATAAATTTCATCAATGTCATTGTTAGATACGCCATCTGCCAGCTCTCTTTTTAACTGCCAAGCATCATCAAGCATAAATCCAATATTACTAAACTCAGGTGTTTTGGCTTGCAATATTGAGCAGGCTTCTAATGCCATTTGATGAAGAGTTTTAAGCTGCTGAGATTTCTTATTTACATTCTCTATTTTTTTTACCGCGATTGTCTCTGCTATACGAGTAAAACCAGTAAAAAATAATAAGATATGATCATTTAATATCGAATGGTTGCCTGGACGCATAATCAGTTTCGAGACATTAATTGTACCGTTTTGATTGAATTCAATAAAGTTTGTACCACCATGTGCGGCCCAGACCTGATCCTGAGAGCCAACCTTTTCCTTGATAACTTCTTGCTCAATTCTAATTGCTTCTTCTCCTAAGAAACGCGAAGATGAAATTTTGCCTTCCAATGCGCGCATCGCATTAATTAAACCGACCGTAAAAGATGAACTTGAGCCCAAGCCTGAACGGGCTGGCAAATCACTGAAGTGATGAACCTCAATACCATGAGAAACGGGATACTCTTGCATCACCGCTCTTACAGCAGGGTGTTGAATCGATTCTACATCACAAACATTTTCTATTTTGGAGTAAACAATCCTATGCTTGTGTTCAAAAAATGGCGGTAGCTTACGAACACTTAAGTAACAGTATTTATCTATCGTAGTACCTAGGGTAGCCCCACCATGCTCTAAGTACCAAGCAGGATAATCTGTTCCTCCACCAAAAAGAGATACACGAAAGGGTGTTCTTGTAATAATCATTTCAAACCTCTAAGCATATTTTGCGCTTTCTCATAACTATTCGGCGTACCAAAGTCCAAAAAGTCATTTCCGACTTGCACACACTTTATCGGCAAACGATTAAAATTCATGAGGTATTCTTTCTCAAAAGAAAATAAAGGCATGTCACAGATTTCCTTTATATGTGCTTGCTGAAGATAATACCAGCCCGCATTTATTTCTCCAGCTACTGATGCAGAGCTTTTTTCTTGAAAGTTAATTAGCTGTCCATTTGACCCTTTATCTATCATGCCGTACCGACTCGCATCATTTACAAATGTCGTCACCATTCCGCCAACTCCCTCTTCGCATTCACTAATAAATGCATCAACGTCAAAGTCTACAAATGTATCCCCGTTACAAATTAATACTTCGAGCAGCTCATTGTTTTCATTGAGTTTGTTAAGGGCAAGTTTAATTGCACCGCCAGTTCCTAAAGGTTGATTTTCAATTTGCCAAGTGATGTTGCGGTCACTATGGACGGTTGAGAGGTGTTCAACCACTTGTTCGGCATATTTACCCAGACAAAAATGCAGCTTTGTAATGCCTTTTGACTCACACCAGCGAATAAAAAAATCGACAAAGGGTTTGCCAGATATAGGTGCCAATATCTTTGGCGTATTTGATAAAACAGATTGCAATCTTGTTCCTAAACCTCCAGCAAGAACGATTACGGTTGGTAAATTGCTCATTTTTATTCTAAAAATCCATCAAATTATTACTGTCTTTACAAAAGACTAAAACTAACTGGACACATTACATAAGAAACTTTACTCTGTGAACAACAACTTGGAAAAATTTTATCCCTTTCATTTTCTTTATTAAATACTGTTTACTATGCACTTTAATTTAGTCTTCGGAAACCATTGGAACTTTGGCATCGTAGTTGCCGATACCCTATTAATGATTCAATATGCACTTCAAGAGTTAGGGTTTACTGCAAACATAAATAAGGATTTAGACCCAAGCGCAACCAATATTTTGCTTGATGGGTTTGATGAAGAATACGTAGAAAAATTAAAACAATTGCGTGATGATGGGGGTAAGCTTTGGCTTGTCGCGACTGAGGAGTTAAGTGAATTAGGGTTTAATGCAACCGCATTGAATAAAAAAGATAAATCACATTATAGTAACCAAGAATATTGGCAGAAAAGGTACGATAACTTTGCAAAGGTAATCCCACTCGTTGAGTGTTTATTTCACCCCAATCAAACTCAACTGCCTATATATGAAAAAATATTCTCCAAAGAGTGTTATTTTCTACCTCATGGTTTTACAACTAACTTTAAAACAGTGCAACACAGAGCCAATAAAGATATAGATTTTGTTTTTACTGGCGCACTGACTGAGTACCGGACCCGCTTTTTCGAAGAACTAAAAAGAAAAGGCTATAATGTCACGACACTTCCCGTCTTATCTGCATCATTTTATCGCGATGATATCATTGCAAGATCTAAGGTAGCGCTTAATATTAGACAAACAGAAGATTGGCCTCATTTTTCTAATTCAAGAGCTAATTACCACCTTTGCAATGAATCCGCACTTGTTTCACAATATTGTCCAATTCATTGTGATGTCGCCAACTACATTGAAATGCCAGAAAGTGATTTTATGGATCATGCCATTTGGTTATTAGAAACAGGAAAATGGCAAACAGTAGCTAAACATGCTTATCAAATTTATAGCTCGCAACATCGATTAGCAAATTTACTTCAGCCGCTTTTTGTAAAGCTGGGCATACTGCAATATGCAAAATAACAAAGTAAGTATTTTATTTCTAATACAGCTGTTTGACTCTAAGACACTGCTCGATTCCGCTGGATATAACGAAATATTAAAACCGCTCACCTCTTCAACAGCAGTCAGTGAACATCAATGCTACTCATGGGGTGGGAATAATCAAAGTACATTGCTCTATTTAAAGCAAAAGTTTAAAATAATTTGCACGCATGTTGCTCAAACCCCCGTTTGCATCTATGGAGCAGGCGCCCATACGGATGGGCTCTGGTCACAGTTTAAATCCTTAAATGTCATTCAGATAGCTGATAAACAAGCCGAGGAATTAAACCCTTTTAAATTTAACATACCTGTTGTAACACCTGACGCTATTACTACTGACACCATCATTATTTCGAGTAGAGCTTGGGAAGAAAGTATTTTTGAAGAATTAACCACTCTATACCCAGATAAAACCATTCTAAAACTCTATGATGAATATGAGCTGTTTATATATAAACAAAATCAATTCCACCTCGATGAAATTTTAAAACAGTATGCTAATCAGCATTTTGACTTAATAATTTATACACCTAGTGAGCCTTCAGATACATTAAACCCCGAACAGCTCAAAGCTCTAAAAACGCTCTCAGAAAAACTTTCTATAGTTTGGTGGGATTACGATGACACGTCTGAAGATAACGTGTACACAAGATTTGAAATTGATTCACTCAAGGTGGCTGATCATATTATCGACCCTGGAAATTATACCAAAACAAGAAAGATGCTAGAGTGCCAGTTCCCTTATGAACATCATCCGCATACCGATAAAATTATCTTAGCGCCAACCCCTGTCGATCCCGAGTTGTTTTACCCTAGAGAAAAAGAAGTTGATGTCGCTATCTTTGGAAGTGCCGTAGGGCTTAGGAAAAAATGGATTGATGCTTTGAAAAAACGATTTCCTAGCCACTTCCATCATTTTGGCGGCGTTGGTATTGGGTACACTCCCCTACCAATGAATGAATATGCCGCTCTAATGGGGCAAACCCGAATTATCGTTAACTCACAAACATATTCATTCAGAACTCAATGTAAAGGCAAGGTACGTGAAGCGTTAGCAAGTGGCTGCTTACTCATCGAAGAAGATTGTTATGATACGCGTCAATTTATTGGTGAGCAGACTTTTGTAAAGTATTACCAAAATGAAGAGCAACTATTTGAAATAATATCTTATTACTTAGCGCATCCAGAACAATGCCAAAAGCTAGCTCAGCAAGGCTATCAGTGGTATTTAAAGCATGCTGCACCTCAAGCTTGGAGTGATACCTTATTAACCTCTTTTAAGATGGAATAGTTTTTGCTTGTTTTTCAACAGTAAATTGAGAAGGTAATTAATAATGAAAAGCCTAGAGCTTTATTCATCTGAGTTGAATACCAAAGGTGTCACTGTGGTAAAAAGTGTGATCGATAAAGAAATTATCGCGCAATGCCACGCCATACTGCTAGCTGATTTGGAAGCACACCATACTTTATACAACAACGCTCAAAAGACTGATATTGAAGCTTTATTTAATGAAGGCGAAAACGGTGATGCCAGTTTACGTACCCAGCAACATTATGTAAAAGGCGAGTTTCCATTAAGTATCCGAAAAGAAAATGCATTTATGCAGCTGGTACTGCAGAAAAAGCTCATAGACACAATGCGCTATCTCATTGGCGATGAGCGTCTAAAAATTCATGTGCCACCAATGATCCGCTTTAAGGATCCAAAATGTCAAACAACCTTCGTACCTTGGCACCAAGATAGAGCCTATTTTCCACATTTGAAACGCTTTTTAATATCTTGGATCCCTCTTCAGCCAATTACTGGAAAAGTTAAAGGTTTAGAGTTCATAGCAGATAACAATAAAAAGGATGTGACAACTTATGGCAATAAAGCTTGGAATTATACCGTAAGCCCTGAATATACGGCAGCCAAAAAAACCAATAAAAAAATAATTCCTGAGCTAGAACTCGGTGATGTACTGGTATTTAATTCAAATGTCGTACATCGCAGCGTTTTAAAATCAGAGTTTAGATTAAGTGTAGATTGTCGTTGGTTCCCCCCACAACAAAGCTACGAAAAACGTTACTACGATGTAGTAGAAAAAAGAATAATTGATGCTTTTTAAGAGAGGCTAATAATGTCTGATAAATCACAAAGACAATACGACGGTCGAGCAAATTTCCAAAAAGATGACGAGGTAGAAGTCGCTTTAGAAGAACATTTTGAAAAATATAATATTTCAAAGAGAGAAATTTGTCGTAACTTTCAAATTTATACTCGACGTGTTTTTTTGAAACGCTTCCTTGCACACTATGAACTTTTTAGAATGACACTCGATTTACCCGGAGACATTGTCGAGTTAGGTGTTTACAGAGGCTTAGGGCTTATGACTTGGGCTAACTTTCTTGAAATCAGGAGTATGGGAGATCGAGCTAAACAAGTTATTGGTTTCGATAATTGGGCTGGATTCACTGAATTTGACGAAAAAGATGGTGGTGAAGAATCTCGAGTAAATAAAGTACTTGGTGGCTACAATGGCGGCGAGTTTGAAGAGATTTTACGAGATGCAATTGGTATTTTTGATAAGGATCGCTTTATCCCTTACAAGCCCAGAGTGATCCTTGTTGATGGTCAAATTGAAGAAAGCGTACCTAAATACATAGAAGAGAATTCAGGCCTTAGGATCTCATTACTTCATATTGATTGTGACCTCTACCAACCGACTAAAGTAGCACTTGAACACCTTTGGGATAGAGTTGTCAGAGGCGGAGTGGTTATTCTAGATGACTATGGCATTCGGCCTTGGGAAGGTGAGAGTCAGGCTGTTGATGAGTTTTTTGCTGAAAAAAATGTCGAAATAAAACGTTTTGATTGGTCGCATTTCCCAGGTGCATATGTGGTTAAGAAGTAATATGGATACGCAAAAACTTAAAACTACAGCTGCTATTTGGCGAGCAACATGCTTGAAAATGAGTATAAAAGGACGTCATGGCCATTTAAGCTCTTCCCTTAGCTATATTGATATTTTAACTTTCCTATATAAAAAATGGCTTAATTTGGACTCTTCGGCTAACCAGGAAAGCGATAGGTTTTTATTAAGTAAAGGGCATGGCTGTACTGCATTGTATGTTGCCTTGGCAGATTGTGGTTTTATTGATAAATCACTCTTGGCAACCTACGCACAAACTGACTCACCAATACAATGTCACCCTTGCAAACATGCACTTAATATACTCGAAAACTCTTCTGGTAGTTTAGGTCATGCACTCGGCATTGCTTCAGGTTACGCCCTTGCTCAAAAGTTACAACAAACACGCTCAAATATCGTGGTACTTATGGGAGATGGAGAAACAAATGAAGGCTCAATCTGGGAGGCCGCCATGTTTATCCAAGCACAAAAGCTCAATAATATCATTGCTATCGTCGACTATAATGGCATTCAAGCTGTAGGAAAAACAGATGAGATAGCTGGTTCAACTAACCTTGCTGAAAAATTTGAGAGCTTTGGATGGCATACAGAACAAATTAATGGTAACAGTTTCGAAGAAATATCAAACGCCTTTAAAAAATTCGACACCATTTCTGATAAACCGAAAATGTTATTAGCGAAAACCCACTCTGGGATAAGCTTTATGAGCAATAGTGAAGATGCTTTATGGCATTATCGCGTACCTTCTGAAGAAGAGTATCAACTCGCTCTGACAGAATTAAAACAACAACCTTTGGTGTAAATATGAGAAGAGCATTTAGCGATACCCTAACCCATATTGCAAAAACAAATGAAAAACTTGTTTTTTTGACTGGTGATTTAGGATTTCAAGTATTTACTGAGTTTGAAGAACTTTTTCCAGAACGTTACATCAATGCAGGCATTGCAGAAGCTCAACTGGCTACTTGTGCTACAGGGTTAGCGCTCGATGGTTTTAGACCAGTTATCTATTCAATTGCTTCTTTTATGACTGGTCGGGCATTTGAACAGATCCGTGTCAGTATAAATTATCATAAGGCACCCGTACTAGTTGTTGGTGCTGGGGGCGGCTATATTTATTCAAACAGCGGAGTTACTCACCATGCGGCTGAAGATCTTGCGTTAATGAGTTTATTACCAGATATGCAAATACTTAACCCAGGCTCGCCCGCTGAAGTGACTGCTCTACTACATCAATATTTTGCCAGTGACAAACCTGCTTATATGCGAGTAGGGCGTTTCGGAGAACCTGAGTATGACGCTTTGGAAGATATCGAACTAGGCAAAGCACGCAAAGTAAGAGATGGACAAAAACTTTTACTTCTAAGTACTGGTGACTGTGTCATCCAAAGTGACAAAGCAGCTCAACAACTTCAAGATACATTTGGCCTAAGTATCAGCCACCTACAATTTCATACCCTAACGCCTTTTGATCATGAAACATTAGATGCATATTTAAGCTCCTATGACAAAGTTATTGTGGTGGAAGATCACTTCCCTCAAGGCGGCCTTTATAGCAGAGTCATGGAAAGGATTGTGCAAAACCCCGCGCTTAGTATTGAGCTACACCGACTAGGTCCAAGCCACGAGCTGTTATTAGGAGCTCCCTCTCTGAGCGAAACGAAAGCCAAATATGGCTACAACCAAGAGACGATTTTTTCGCTCTGCAAGAAACTATTAAATGTACAGTAGGCTAAATAAATGAGTAAAAATGAAAATATTGACATCGTAAGGTTTGGCCCTGCTGATGAAGATGACAGAAGAAACAAACTCGTTGAGTTAATGGATAATAGCCCAATACCAGAGCAAGAGAAGCTTTTGAATACAGGTCTGTTTTTAACTCCTCAAAACTTATCTCGTGTTCTATATATTGACCATCTATATAAACAAATCTTGGAAACTCAAGGTGTGGTTATGGAGTTTGGTTGTCGTTGGGGTCAAAACTTATCTTTATTTACATCTTTAAGAGGTATATATGAGCCTTATAACAGATTAAGAAAAGTCATCGGTTTCGATACTTTTGAGGGCTTTGTTGATGTTGACCAAAAAGATGGGCAAGAAATGAAGCAAGGCGCTTACTCTGTCACCGAGCATTATGACGATTACCTAAATCAAGTACTCACTTTACAAGAGAAGGAAAGCCCTCTCCCCCATTTAAAAAAGTATGAAGTCGTAAAAGGGGATGTCTGTACGACTGTACCCAAGTATTTAGAAGAAAACCCACATACAATTATTGCCTTAGCTTATTTTGATTTAGACCTATACAAGCCAACAAAAGAAGTCATTGAAGCATTATTACCCAGGATCACTAAAGGTGCTGTGATTGCATTTGATGAAATCAATGATCCTGCTTGTCCAGGTGAAACTTTAGCTTTGCTAGAGACATTCGGTATTAATAACTTCCATATAAAGCGTTATCAATATAATGCGCGAACCTCGTACTTTATTTATCAGTAATTAGGAGTTTGGTTATGACTGATGTTGTTTTAATAAACCCAACAGCACACGCACAAATATATCAAGGGTTAAGTCATAGCCATGCTGCATTCGAGCCCCCCGTTTGGATTGGGCTCTTAAGCAGCGCATTAAAAACAGCTGGATTTAGTGTCGAAGTCATTGATGCAGAGGGAGACCAAGTCGGTTATGTAGATATTGCAAAACAGGTCGACTCAATCAACCCAAAGCTCACTGCCATCGTAGTTTATGGACAGCAACCTTCAGCGTCTACGCAAAATATGCATGGCGCCTCTCTAACTTGTAATGAGATTAAACAGCAATGTCCCACCTCTTCTGTCATTCTTATTGGCGGGCATGTTTCAGCACTACCAGAAAGAACCTTGAAAGAAGAGCAAGCTGACTTCGTATGCCAAGGTGAGGGGATCCATACACTAACGGCCCTACTTCAAACAAATCTACGAGATCGACACCAGCTTCAAAAAGTGCCCGGTTTAGTTTACTGGGGTGAATTAGGTCAGATTGTAAAGAACCCCCCTCCAAAAATGGTGCCAATGGATGAACTCGCACAGGTATATCCATCGATTGATTATGATGCGCTACCCATGCAGAGTTATCGCGCGCATAATTGGCATTGTTATGATGGTAATGCCGATAGAGGGAATTATGCGTCTATTTACACCAGCTTAGGTTGCCCATTCACCTGCAGTTTTTGCTGTATCAACGCGCCTTTTGGCAACAATAGATTTCGTTACTGGAGTCCAGAGCATACAGTTAAACAAATTGATTATCTGGTTGAGAAATTCAATATTCGAAATTTAAAGATTGCTGACGAAATGTTTGTCTTAAAAGAGCCTCATTTCTTGGAAATTTGTAAGCTACTTGCACAAAGAGATTACAAATTAAATATCTGGGCATACGCCAGAATAGATACCGTCAGAGAACGAAATTTAGAATACATCAAAAAAGCAGGGATAAACTGGCTTGGACTAGGGATAGAATCCGTAAGCTTACGCGTTAGAGATGATGTGATAAAAGGTAAATTTAACGAAGACCGAATTGCACAAACAGTGCAAAAGATCCAACAGTTCGACATACATGCGGCCGGAAACTTTATCTTTGGTTTACCGGAAGATGACTTGAGCAGCATGAGAGAGAATTTAGACTATGCCATGTCGTTAGATCTTGATATGGCCAACTTTTACTCAGCCATGGCATACCCCGGATCGCAACTCTATAATCAGGCAATCACAGCAGGCAAAAAATTACCAGACTCCTGGCTAGGTTACTCACAACACGCCTATGAAACCTTACCTCTTTCTACCAACTACATAAGCGCAGGTGAAGTGCTCGCGTTTAGAGATAAGGCCTGGCAAGCTTTTCATACTGATCCTCTATTCATAAAACGTATGGCAAGAAAGTTTGGGCAACCCGTTGCTGATAATATTTTGCAAATGACAAATTATATTATTCCAAGAAAGCATGCCGCAGAACATTTATCAAAGGAGCTAAAATACAAACACTTTGATAGTACGACTTACCAGATCCCAAAGAATAGATAATCTTTGATATGTATAGCTCCTCGATTTTAATTAGTTAATTTATTTTAAAAGGTACTTAAGGTGGACATCACTAAGAGCAAAAAAATTTGGGTAACTGGCCATAATGGCTTTGTCGGTGCTGCTTTGTGTAAAGAAATTCACAAATTAGAATGTGAACTCATCACCGTAAATAAAAGTGAGCTTGACCTTAGAAATAAAGATCAGCTAGTCCAATGGTTAGGTGATTATGAAATAGACACTATATTTAACTGTGCAGCTAAAGTCGGTGGAATAGAAGCAAATCGCACCCAGCCCGTTGAATTTTTAGCCGACAATTTACAAATATCCACCAATATTATTCAAGCCGCTTTTCAACAAAACGTCGATAACTTAATCAATTTAGGCTCATCGTGCTTTTATCCAAGGCTCGCAGAACAGCCTATAAAAGAAACTAGTTTACTTACAGCTCCTTTAGAACCCACAAATGAAGCATATGCATTAGCAAAAATCACTGCCGCGAAATTATGCGAATTTTATAAAAAACAGTACAACAAAAATTTCGTCACACTGGTACCTAGTAATTTATATGGGCCGGGCGATCATTTCGACCCCCTTCACTCTCATGTTATTTCTGCGATGATAATGAAGATTCACCATGCAGTGTCTCATCAACAAGAAAACGTAGAGTTTTGGGGAACAGGCTCCCCAATAAGAGAGTTTCTATTTATTGATGATGCCATACAAGGGATCCTTTTTGCTTGTCAACACCACCGTAATGACACGCTAATGAATATTTCTGGTGGAGAAGTGATCAGCATTTATGAGTTAGCTCACTTAATTGCAAAAATTTCAAAATATGAAGGGGAATTGCGCTTTGATACTTCAAAACCAGATGGTATGCCTAAAAAAGTACTTTGCAATGAAAAGATCAAGGCTTTAGGGTGGCAACCAAAAACCACATTAATTGAAGGCCTGTCGCAGACAATTCGTCATTATCAAACATTACAAGGGCTACCGAATTAAACTTCAGGTACATCGCTTGCATGCAGTAAATGATAATTAAGAGTTATAAGACACCAGGCCTAGGCAATTTAAAGCGCTTTATCAACTGACAATTTTCAAACTAAGCTTTTTGGCAAAAAAATCAACACTTGAATTAAAATCGATATAAAAGAGTCAAAAAAGCTATTAAAAGAAGGTGGTATTTTGTGCGGCGATGACTTAGAAGTAGAAACGAATACTGAAAGTCTGACTTTTATCGGCCAAAGTAATAAAGATAAAGATTATATCAATATTCCATGCACAGAATCTTGGTATCATCCAGGGGTAAGTTTAGCCGTTAGTCAACATTTTGACAAAGTCGAAAACTATTTTGGTTTTTGGGGAGTACAAAAAGCAAACTCTAAATTCGAACCTTTACAACTAAAATATGATTCCCCTCTTACGCCATTAAATTTAAGAAGTCCTGGATCTCAAGAAGTTTATAGTAATGAATTTAAAATTTTAAATTCGCTCTTAATTACACAGAACAACGAGAAGTAACTTATCGAACGCAATAAAAAAGCATAGGAATGTATACATGATTGATCCCCAAGTATTTAAAGTTTCAAGAGAACTAGCGCGTTCTAAGCTATCTAAACAAGAGGCTGCAAATAGTTTCGGTTATTGGATAGACGTACAGAATCACTGGGAGAACTACCAAAAGCCCTCTGAGCTCATCGAGTTTTTAACCATACATAGAACCCATGCAGTAAAACTACCGGAATTTATTGAAGATGTCGGCTCACTCACTCAGCAAGAACAGCAACTGGTAGAGCAATACATTCAAACCTACTCAAATATCACGCGCTTATTAACAACAACCGGTAACTATGGTGATTTTAGACATGATATTGTTGAGAGCATCATAACTTGGCGAGTCATTAAGTCTTTTCATGACGGCCCAATGAATATATTAGACTTCGGGGCAGGTGCTGCAAGATACGGCGTACTTGCCCATTTGGATTCCCCTAAGAATACCTATACCGCATTAGATGCTACCTTAGCAGCGTATACGTTACAAAACCTTGTTCTATCTTATTTAGATATTACTTCTCACTCTGCAAGCTTCTTTGAATATTTAGACTTTGAAGTTCTCGGGAGAAGCTCTCCAGCCATTGAAGATATATCACAGAATAAACGTGTTCACCTTCCAACTTGGGTTGCAAAAGAACACTTAAGAGAAAGATGGCAAGATGTTGTTATTTTATCTCATGTACATGGAGAGCTCAGTGCTGAAGACTTCACTCGTTTACTTGAGTTTGTCCAGTTGTCATTAGCAGATGAAGGAATTGTCGTTGTCAGGAGTGAGTTAACCTGGGGAGATATTAAAGACTATTGGAACACCGTTGATTTACACGGGATCGAGCTCTTCATTGAACTAAATAAAATTGATATCCTTCCTATCTACACTGAAAGCTTAGGTGGTTATTTAACTACCGTCTTTGCCCGCAAAGATTCTCAACAATATCGAAATAACATAAAAAACCAACCAGCGCTTCAAGCAATCGATACCTCACGTGACCTCACTCTACTCGCTGCCCGAAATTATGTTTATAAGCATATAGAGTCAGTTATCAATGCTAATCGTAAGACTCTAGTCATTGGACATGATACCCCCCTTTTTGAACAGTTTATGGGTCAAGAGCTCAGTGCTTTACCCTTTTCAACTCTGCAAAAAGAGTCTTTTTTAGAACACTTAAACGACAATGTGAAAAGCATTGATGAAGCAGATGTAATCGTTCTCTATTCTGAACGTTTTAGAAGTTATGCGCGCTGTTTAGAGATAAAAGCAAGCTTGCAACAGCTAAGCAATGTTGAATTTGAGATTTTACGTGCTTACCCATTCTATGGTGTTGTCGTGCTTAGTAAATCATTTTTAAAAGAAGTCGAGCCACTGCTTCTTTCACCTATCTATGATCATTCTAATTTACCAAAAGGAGGGCTTTAATATGTTGTGTAAATCAGGCTTTGATATAGAGAAAAGACAAGCAAAGTTATTACAAGCTAAAGAAAATAATGAAGACACTTTATTTTCAAGCTCTTTTAGCTACTATTCTGATGTGGCTAACCAGTGGGAAGACAGTTACAGCAACGAAAAGTTATTGGCACTCTTTAACTCACAATCAATTCCCTCATACAATGTCACAGAAGCACAGGCTTGGCTAGGAGAAAGGACCTCAACTGAACTTGATTTCTGCGAGCAATTTTCTAACTTTTACTCTAAGCTTGCTAAGCTCATTAGTTCATCAAATCATAGCCAAGTAGATGTACAAAATGATTGCCTAGAAACACTAGTAGATAACCGGCTTCTTGGTGAAACAACTAGGCCATTAAAAATACTCGACATTGGCGGTGGCGCAGGTAGACACTTTGTCTCTACTTTTTTAAATCGCTCAGATAGCAAAATTCAGTATGTTGGTATTGAAAGTATTGCAATGTGCTACCAAGTGCAGAATCTAGTTGGTTCAATGCTCTCAATATCAGACAATTTAATTTTTAACGATTTACTAGACTACAAACTTGCTCATAAGCCTTTCCCTGATATTTCAGAGCCAGAACAAAGAGAAGCCTTTCTATTACCTCTTTGGCTGTCAGAGCAATTACCCGACAATCACTTTGACTTGATCCTCTGTAATCATGTATTAGATGAGCTCCCCCCTGGCGACTTTGATACTGTCATTAAGATTTTAAAACGCACTTTGGCACCCTCTGGATCTATTTATTGTAGAGGCTCCCAGCAAAAAGCCAGTTTAAAAGATTTGTATCCACTAGGTGGAGGCACATATCATGGAAAAGATATCACTCAAGCATTGAAAGATGCATCTTTGCAAACAGATTCAGCACAACTTGTTGCTGGGGAATTTACAAGAGTGTTATCCCATAAGGCTGCTAGTAAGTCGGTTTCACTGACTAATGACCTCTTACACTTCGATACAGACGTACAATTAAATCAATCGTTACAAACTAACTTTATCCTAGACAATGTAGATAAAATCTTTACTCAAAACCTATCAATGGGCATTTGGGGTGAGGCTGGGTTTACTTACTACAATGAATTGCTTTCGCCACATGTAAATAACGAGAGTCACCTCGATTTTACACATAGGTTTGCATTTAGAGATACACTTGATTACCCCAGTTTTAATCTTGTTCCAAAAGAACAATTTTTATCAAACGATCTAGATGTTATTGTAATCGCTGCTCAAAACCCTTTTAGTATCATCAGAGAGTTGCAGGAGTCACTGGATAAAAGTGTCAGTATTGACGTTAAAATGTTTAGTCATCCAATCGCTTTTGTATATATCAAAAAATAAAGAAAGGGGCGAATTCGCCCCCCTTTTACTTTTAGAACCCAAACTTAAACATTGCTAAATTTTGAGTTTGAAATCATTTCATAACCTTTTATTAGCTCTGTAATACCTACATCTAGTGAAAATTGCGGCTTAAAGCCTGTCCCTTCAATCTTCTCATTCGAAACGATATAGTCTCTTTTATCAGGATCTTCACCGATGGGTGCTTCTAAAAAAGTAAAGCCCGGTACTTGCTGCTGGATTCTCTGACATAGCTCTAGTTTAGATAAATTCGCATCAGAAAGACCAACGTTATAGGCCTCCCCTTTCATCACATCAAACTGTTCAATGCCATGAACAAATGCACGTGTGACATCTCGAATATGAATATAATTACGTTTAAAGTGAGACTCAAACAATACTAACGCTTTGTCTTTAACTGCACGATATACAAAGTCGTTCACCAATAAATCCAAACGCATTCTAGGGGCAAAGCCAAAAACTGTTGCTAAACGAAAGCTAATTGTATTGTCTCGTTCTAACATAGCGGCTTCGGCTTCTACTTTTGACTTACCATACAAGCTAATGGGGTTAAGTGGGCTTTGTTCAGTACAAAACTTACCAGACTCGCCAATGCCATAACCGCTATTAGTAATCGGCATAAGCACTCGTTGCTCGTTGCTCAAAAGAGATTTAAGCATGACAACTGCATCTCTATTTGTTGAGGTCGTGCCCAGCTTGTCTCGAGCGCAAAGAGGCGCACCTACTAAGGCAGCAAGAGGAATAACGATATCAATCCCAGAAATAAGCTGTTTAATCGTTTTTTCGTCTCTACAATCCCCGCGTATTGCAGTAAAGTTTGGGTGGTAACATACCGCATTTAATGAATCTTGCCCAAACATAAAGTTATCAAGCACTGTTACTTTATGGCCTAAGCGCAAAAGTTCAGGTACCAAAATTGACCCAAGGTACCCAGCGCCCCCTGTAACTAAAATATTAAATGTCATTTTTACGCTCCTGCGCAGCCTTATCCAAGACGCTATATAGCTCATTAAGTTGCTCGGTCAGATCAAATGGGTGATTCCCCACAAAGAAACCAAAATCATGAGCAATATCCGTATTCTTCATTTCTCCATGAGTCGTGTAATCATAGTATTTAATGACATCATGACGTAAAAAGTTACCGCCGGTAATGATCCTAAACCCTATACCCGCATCCTTAAGTGAATCAAATACCAATTTCCTATCAATATTTTTTTCTGGGTTTAGAATAATGGTGAAGCAAAAACATGAACTTTTGCCATTTTCTTTTTGAATAATAAAACGGTCATCATCGGCAAAAAGTTTTTGAAATAATGCCAAGTTACTTCTTCTTGCTTGTGTAAATTCCGGTAATTTCTTTAATTGTTCAAGGCCAACAGCAGCATTGAGTTCAGTTGGACGAACATTATATCCAGGTAGAATAAATCGATAAGCTTCGAACAGATCTTCATTACTGCGCTCATATAACAAAGACTCTTCAGGTAAATCTCTAGTCCAGCCATGAGCTCTTAAACATTTACAAATTTCATATAGCTCATCATCATCTGTTAAAATCATCCCCCCTTCCATAGTAGAGATATGGTGCGAAAAGAAAAAGCTAAAAGTATTTAAGTCACCAAAAGTGCCAGCTTTTTGACCATTCAGTTCTGCGTCCATTGACTCACAGTTATCTTCCATAAAATATAAATTATGTTTATCTGCAAGTTCGCGCATTACATCCAATGCAGCGGGGTTGCCAAGAATGCTCACACCTAGAAGTAGTTTGGTATTGGGAGTGATCGCCTGCTCAAGTTGCTCTGGGTCCACATTAAGTGTTTCCAAGTCAATATCAACAAACCTCACTTTTAAACCATATTGTTGCAGAGGGTGGTAAGTTGTGGCCCAACTGAGCGCCGGTACAATAACCTCGTCACCCGCTTTTAGCGGTGCATTTTTTTTATAAAATAATGAGGCGATCGAAATCAAATTGGCTGAAGAACCAGAGTTAACCATAACTCCATATTTTTTATTATGATATTTAGCAAATTCACTTTCAAACGTTTTGACATGCGAGCCCATAGTGAAAAAGCCAGAGTCAATTACTGTTTGAAGCGCATCCAGTTCTTGCTGTCCCCATGTTGAAGCAGCTAATTCGTATTTCATAGTTATCAATATCCCTTAATTGGATCTAATTAGATATTTTCTGTGACAAACTTTAAAAGGACCAATCACATTTTTTTGTTGCATTAGAGCAAAAGTGAGCCTTCATTTCAGTTAAGTAATCCTGCCATAAAGTGTTAATTTTAAAGTAAAGCTCTAACGCATCTTTTGGCTCAAACTTAAATAAATTAGTAACAAGAGGGCAATGGTAGTAAAGTAAAGAGCCTTTAATTAAGTGGAAAGCATGGCTCAACTGAGTCCCTCTAAAAGCATATATATATCTTTGTTGACGCTTTAAAATTTCTGCAACATCTTCTACACAATCGTAATTCTCTCGGGTAATTTCTAGCAAGTGTTCGAAAATTTCATCAATAGCTGAAACATTAATACTCGACTCATTAACAAAATCTAGACCTAGGTTTTTAAAACTACTTTTTATCGCATTAACATACTCTATTTTAGGTTTATCTACTAAAGGTAAGTCGAGTAATAATTCTGGGTCAGTAGGCATAGCACCCTTTATTTTAGCACCACTCCCCACATTATAAACCGTTCTTGGGTGTACCCTTAAAAGCTCTTCAAGTTGTTTATTAGAAACGCGATAAGTTGGGTTAGAATCAACAACGCTCTCTAGGTTTCCTTGCAACTGACTCCCATCAGAGCCCTGTGGGTGGAAATGGATCTCACTCTTATCATTTTTATCATATAGGCTAACTTCAGAGTGATGTTTCCCGCATATAGAGTTACCATTATCTACGCCGCACAAGTATATTTCTTGAAAACCAAAATGAATTGCAAAAGCTAACCCCGTGTTTGCAACCAACGGGTTGCAAAATGTAATTTCTTTCAATATCTGACCATTTTTTAAATAGTTATAGATTTGCAGAAAATCTGTGGCAGCTTCATTGCCTTTAAGAGCTAGGCCACTCCACTTATATAAATCATTGGAATCTGGATACAAGGTGTTAATAGATAAAAGGTTTAACTTTTTATATTCTTCTCTAGTTGCTATTTTTTCTAATGCTTGATAGTTCCTGTAAGGGCGTTCAACCAAAACATGAAAGTCTGGAGTTATACCCATTTTCAGTAATGAGTTTAGAGCTGTCCCGCAGGCAAATACTATGCAATTACCTTGGTTTGATTCAATAAACTCCCGTGCTTCATCTAATGAAGGTCCGTTACCAACAACTATGGCTGGTACTTTTAGACTCTCATTAAATACTGGGGTCTTAGCGTCATAAACAGGAATATTTTTACGTAAATGATGATAAGTGTGTGCTAGACCTGTTACAGCGTCATTATAAAAGCCATGACCAAATTGAAATTGAAAATATTCATTAAAAAATTCTTGAATT
The DNA here is from genome assembly GCA_964479805.1 of uncultured Pseudoalteromonas sp. Classification (GTDB taxonomy): domain Bacteria; phylum Pseudomonadota; class Gammaproteobacteria; order Enterobacterales; family Alteromonadaceae; genus Pseudoalteromonas. The sequence continues at coordinate 44,410 of CAYZOE010000023.1, forward strand.
AATGCGTTTATTTCAGGCATTGGTGTATGTTGAAAACAGAAACTACGCACCAATGAGAATGCACCTATATCTTCAGTGATTTTTCTGAGTTCAGTGACTAATTCATGACTTTTAATTCCTACGAATAGGAACAAGCAACCTGACTCAGCGTTTATTTTTTCTATCAACTCAGCCCAATCAATACAAAACAGACTTAAATAAAACTTCTCAAAATCAGGTTCAATGATAAAAGTAAAATCGAAAGATGAATTTTCAAGTAATATAGGGATGTGATACCCAAGGCCTACACCGAATATCATCGCACTTGGAAATCTACGAGGTAGTTGTGCCAACGCATTACGTTGCGATATTTCTCTATCTTCTTTTAACAAGCCTCCTAGCTTGTTCATGTAGCGTATATGAATTCGATCATCTGTGGAGTTAGGATCATAGCTTGAATAATCAGACAGTGTAAAAACGGGATTAGATATAGCTGATTTGACCTGTGCCTCAGTTTGCTTTATTGGATCATCGCTGTAAAAAGGGACACCTTCAACGTTTGTTTTTACATTGGCATGTCCCGAGCTAGTAACGTATAACTTTAACGGCTCCGGAGATTGGTAAGACTCTATTGATATAGCTATATTAGGGAAAAACTCTTTGAAAGCAGCTAGGTTTTTATTAAATCGATTATTGGCAACATCTTTAAAAGCTTCTTCTTGCTCCTTTATAAGTTGCGTTCTTCTAACCTTTTCTTCGATATCGAGAAGTTCATTTTGCATCTGTTTTGTGTTGATCATATGTTAAATTATTGACTTGTAGGCGTTAATGTTTTTTTTCGTCCTGCTTGCTTTTAATACCTGCTTTTTTACGCTTTCTCTTCGTTGGCTAACTTTATCAACATTTTCAGTTAGTTTTGAATAAACTAAGTTAAGATAACTTACACCTTCTTCTGTTAGTGTATCTTTTTCCAGATACTCAAGAAGTCTAGTTTGAAAACTCGTAAAAGTAACCGTTGCAGCTTTAGTATTTCCACATTGTATCTCTTCCTCAAATTGCTGTAGCAATTCGTCGAGGTTAAATCGCGCTTGCACTTTGTCCATCCCCTTGGAGAGTTTGCTGTCTCACATCAACAGGGATTGCATCCCAAGCAGACTTTATCTCTTTTAGCAACATAATGACTTCTGATACCTTTTCGGGATCATTTTGTACACTTGCATCGACCAGTCTGTCTATCATATAAGTATACAGCGCATATAAATTATCTGTAACCTCACCACCTACCTCAAAATCTAAACAACTCCTGAGCGCTTCAATAATTGCTGATGCTTTAGATAAATGCGCCGACTTAGCTTCTAAATTCTTTTTTTCAATGGCGACTTTCGCTAATACAAGTTTTTCCACAGCTCCAGCCATTAACATTTGAATTATTTCGTATCGATCAGCACCAGCTATTCTTGTTTTGAGGGCTTCTTTTTGATAATTTTTAACTTTTGCATTGTACATAATAAACCTCTAATTACTTAGACTTAGTAAAACCTGGCAAGTTAGATAGCTGAGCTCCTAAATAAGCCTGAGTTTGCTGCATTTGCGCTAATAAGACATCAAGTCCAGCATATTTTTGTCTTAGGCCAGCCTCAAATGATTCAATTCGCTCTTCATGATCAATTACATCTTGCTCAATATTTTTTAATTCAGCATTCAATGAATTTTCACGCTCTTTTAAAAGACCATCAGAGTCGACGTAATTACCCAACAATTCTTCCATTTTTTTGGCAATTCCACTTTGTCCAGCAAATGCTGTGCCAATATCATCAAAGTTTTCATCCATGGCCTCATTAAGACTTCTAACTAAAGAAGATTTTTCTAGGTAGCCTTTTTTATCTACTCCGATGCCTATATCGAAAATGGTTTCAAATGGCCCAGCCCCATCAATCGATGAAGAAAGAGTTGAGATTAATTGATCACTCAACGAACGCATTGAAGAATCACCATTCAAACCTTTACCAGGTCTAGTCTGCAAACCGATTTGACCAATTAAGTTATTATAATTTGCAATTAAATCATCAACGAGTTTAGTAACAGAATCCCTATCAAAGTCTATCGTTACCTTAGCCTCTTCTAGCGTGCCGCTATCATTTTCACTAATTGCTAAAGCTTTGATAGTCATATCTTGAACGGCGTCTTTAAATGTATTAGTGTCGCTTTGCACCTTCAAGCCATCTACGTTTATAATTGCGTTCTGCGCTTTATCATCATTCGCAATTGTCATGCCTCCAGGTGCTGTTGTTGTTAAAGCATCCATTTCGCTGGTATCGCTAGTAATTGTTAGATCATTACCATCACCAGAAATCTTAGAAGTTAACACCAATTTAGAGCCTTCTGCACCCCCAGTATTGATAATATTAGCTGTTAAACCGAAATTATCCTCTGAAGCGTTTATTGCATCTCTTAACTCTTCTAATGTTGCTCCGGCTGCAACTGTTAAGTCAAAACTATTTGAGCCCGCTGCAAAAGAAAGTGTTCCACCAGAGGCTGTTACAACATCATTAACTGACGAAAATGCAGCATTCGCAGAAACTGCACGACTTCCCTGAGCTAAACGCTCTACAGAAATATTAAAATTACCTGTTGATATCTCTGATGTAGGAGTAACACTAATTACATCTCCAACACTTGGTTGACGGATCGAAGCGGTTCGTTTTCCGAAATTATCTAGGTCGGCTAATTCCTCAAAAGTGTCTTTTAACTTAGAGATTGCTGACTTAACTTCTCCTATCGAAGAAAGTTCGACTTTTAAAGACTCTTCTTTTGCTGCAAAGCTTTGTAACTTTGGTAATCTCTCAGCATCAACAGATGCCTTTATAATTGATTCAAGATCTAACCCAGAGCCGACTCCAGCTGATGTAATTAATGGCATGGTTAACTCCTATTTGGATTAAACTGACTTATCGAAAAATAACCCACTTGTTGAAACTTTATCGGCAAACTGCTCCAAAGCTTTAGCCACTGCACGAAACTCTTCAGAGGGGATCTCCCTAATAACTTCTTCGCTATCTTTATCAATGACTCTTATGAAGGATGAATTTCCTTCATCATCAAACTCAAAAGAAATATTTGTGGAATTTAACGGAACTGTTTTTAATAACTTATCTAGGTTATTTTTGATCTGATTTAGTGGATCTTTGTAAGCAACTTCCGCGCCATCAAAACTTTTTTCTGAGGAGTGGTCACCATCTTCGGTTTCTTTGGAGGGATGCTCCTGAACATTAAAAGTGTTTGGTTGCTCTTTACTGTCTGAACGTAATAGTGCATCTGGCATCGATTGATTGACTGATAATTCTTTCATAACACACCTCTGATATCAGTGTACGCCAAGTAAGGTACGAATACCAAACTTGAGCGTACTCTGCTAACAAGTTATCCGAGAAGAGATAACGCAACTTGAGGCCTTTGATTAGCCTGACTCAATATTGAGCTACTTGCTTGCTGAAGGATTTGCATCTTTGTCAAACTAGCTGTTTCTTGAGCGAAATCAGTATCACGAATACGCGACTGAGCAGCTGATAAGTTCTCAGAAACATTGCTTTGGTTTCGAATAGTAGATTGAAAACGGTTTTGAACAGCACCGAGTTCAGCTCGTTTTTTATCCACCACTGCGATTAGAGAGTCCATTCCTGCCATCACAGCCTGAGCATTTGCTTGACTTGAAACAGAGATGCCTGTTGCTGTGAAGGTATTCGCGAAAGTATAATCTGCAGCAGCTGCTGTACCGGCACCATTAACATCACTTAAACCAGCAAGAGCACTTTCTAAGTTACTCGAAGTTACTGCTGAAGCAACATTTGCAATACCTGAAAGTGTAAAACCACCATTACTTTCAATTGAGTTTGATGAATTACCAACACTTTTCATGCTGAATCCAATTGTTTGCACAGCATCTGCACCAACTTGGAAACCAGCTTCGTAACTACCATCAAGTAGATTCTGACCACCAAAAGTAGTATCTTCCGCAATACGATTTACTTCATCCGATAGTGAACGAATTTCTTCTTGAATAGCCAATCGGTCTTCATCGGTATTAGAACCATTTGAAGCTTGCCCAGCAAGTGTCCTAATACGCTGGAACATTGATGTCACCTCATCTAAAGCGCCTTCAGCTGTTTGTGCTAGAGATATACCATCATTTGCATTCCTAATACCTTGACCAAGTCCATTGATTTGACCTGTCAAACGATTTGAAATTTGCATTCCTGCCGCATCATCTCTCGCACTATTAATGCGAAATCCTGATGACAGGCGTTTGAACGAATTGTCTAGTGAGTTTGATGAGTTCATCAACTGACGCTGAGCATTCAAAGAGCTCACATTTGTGTTTACATATAAAGCCATAATAGCCTCCGCTTAATTAACCAGATGCAATAACGGGATACCCCTACCCTGTTACTGCATGCATGTTAGAGTCCTAACGTTATAGTTCTCTAAATCTTCTATCGGCCAAATAAACGAAAGCTTTAAACTTTATCTGTATTTTTACTTAATTAACCTTGTAGAAGACTCAACGCTGCTTGAGGTCTTTGATTCGCTTGGCCTAATATCGTTTGGCTAGCTTGTTGCAGAATCTGATTTTTAGTCAACTTTGCAGTTTCTAACGCAAAGTCTGCATCTTTGATACGTGATTTTGCAGCTGATAAGTTTTCAGCTATGTTAGATTGATTTCGTATGGTTGACTGAAAGCGATTCTGAACCGCACCCAATTCAGCTCTCTTTTTATCAACAATTGCAATCATTGCATCCATACCCGCTAACACAGCCTGAGCATTTGCTTGAGTAGAAACTGATATACCTGTTGCGGTGTAAGTATTAGCAAATGTGTAATTAGCTGCAGTTGAAGTTCCAGAACCATTTAATCCGCTTAGGCCAGCTAAAGAGCTTTCGAGGTTAGAGCCACTCACACCAGATGCAATATTTGCAATACCTGACAAGGTGAAACCGCCATTGGTTGATAAATCATTCGCACTTTGGCCAACATACTGCATGCTAAAGCCTATTGTCTGTACAGCATCTGCACCTACTTGGAAACTAGCTGAATAACTACCATCTAACAAATTTTGACCACCGAATGTAGTGTCAGAAGCAACCCTATTTACTTCCTGAGCTAATTGACGAATTTCTTCTTGAATAGCCAACCTATCCTCATCTGTATTCGAACCATTGGCGGCTTGCTGTGAAAGAGTACGAATACGTTGAAACATAGACGTAATTTCATCCATAGCACCCTCAGCTGTTTGGGCTAAAGAGATACCATCATTTGCATTTCGGTTACCCTGATCTAGGCCCATTATTTGTGATTGGAGACGATCTGATATCTGCAAACCAGCAGCATCGTCTGCAGCACTATTAATACGCATTCCAGATGATAGACGTTTAAAAGATGTATCTAATTCAACGCCTGATTTTTGTAATTGACGTTGTGCATTAATCGAACTTACATTGGTATTTACAAATAAAGCCATAGCTATTTCTCTCTCTTAACTTCATAAAACCTAATAAGGTTCCAAAGTGTTTTCAGAAACAAACCGGCAGCTCTTTTCGTTTTTACGAAGGGGCAAAAAACTGCCTTTTTGTAATGATTGATTTATGTTGCTGTATACAAAGCAAAAGGCAGGCCAAAATGATGCCAAAAAAAAGAGGACTTATTAAAAGTCCTCTTTAAGAAGTTTGAGAGTAGTGTCAATTTCCAAACACAAACATTGGCATAGTATGTGCTTAAATAGAGTGAGTGTTCATTGAACTATGAACATGTTGGATTTAAGCTCCTCCGCTTTATTATCCAATCTGGTGTCTAGGCTAATACCCCATGAAGTCTAGACACCCTTTTCTTTAACCCCAGTTTTAGCCTAATAAACTCAACGCTGCTTGAGGACGCTGATTAGCCTGACTAAGAATTGTTTGAGAAGCCTGTTGTAAAATCTGCATTTTAGTTAGACTAGCTGTCTCTTGCGCAAAGTCTGTGTCTTTGATACGAGATTTAGCAGCAGATAAGTTTTCAGATATATTAGACTGGTTTCTAATCGTTGATTGAAAACGGTTTTGTACAGCACCGAGCTCAGCTCTTTTCTTATCAACAACCGCAATTAATGAATCCATACCGGCTAGAACAGCTTGAGCATTTGCCTGTGATGAAACTGAAATTCCTGAAGCAGTGAAAGTGTTTGCAAATGTGTAGTTTGCGGCCGCAGCAGTTCCAGCTCCGTTGATGTCACTTAAGCCATTTAGAGAACTTGCTAAGTTGCTCGAAGTTACCGCTGAAGCAACGTTTGCAATCCCAGATAAAGTAAAACCGCCGTTTGATTCTAAGGAGTTAGAAGAGTCACCAACTGATTTCATGCTAAAGCCGATGGTTTGAACGGCATCTGCACCAACCTGAAAGCTTGCTTCGTAAGAACCATCGAGGAGGTTCTGACCACCAAAAGTAGTATCTTCAGCTATTCTGTTAACTTCATCAGAAAGTGAGCGAATCTCTTCCTGAATAGCAAGACGGTCTTCATCAGTGTTAGAACCATTAGACGCTTGACCAGCAAGTGTTCGAATACGCTGAAACATTGCCGTAACCTCGTCTAAAGCACCTTCGGCTGTTTGAGCTAGTGATATACCGTCGTTAGCATTACGATTACCTTGATTCAAACCGTTAATTTGTGATGTTAAACGGTCAGAAATTTGTAGACCTGCAGCGTCATCTGCCGCACTATTGATACGAAAGCCTGATGAAAGACGCTTAAACGATACATCTAGCGAGTTACCAGAATTGTTTAATTGTCTTTGTGCGTTCAATGAAC
>CAYZOE010000024.1:0-21640 GCA_964479805.1 uncultured Pseudoalteromonas sp.
GATGTTGATACAAAGTTAGCTGCAAAAGTAGATACAACGACGATGGATGCGCAACTAGCAACGAAAGCAAATGCAGAGGATGTTGAAACAAAGTTGGCTGCAAAAGTTGATACAACGACGATGGATGCGCAACTTGCAACGAAAGCAAATGCAGATGATGTTGAAACAAAGTTAGCTGCAAAAGTTGATACAACGACGATGGACGCTCAACTTGCAACGAAGGCAAATGCAGAGGATGTTGATACAAAGTTAGCTGCAAAAGTTGATACAACGACGATGGACGCTCAACTTGCAACGAAGGCAAATGCAGAGGATGTTGAAACAAAGTTAGCTTCAAAAGTTGATACAACGACGATGGATGCGCAACTTGCAATGAAGGCAAATGCAGAGGATGTTGAATCTAAGCTGGCCGCAAAAGCAAATCAAGCGGATGTTGAGACAGCAATGCAAAGCTCGCTTAAATTTAAACCTAATAGAATCGCTTGGTCAGCGAATCAAGCATACGAAATCGGCGAAGTGGTGCGATACAACTTCACTGGAGACCTGTATGTTGCCATCAAAAATATTAGCGATACGCAAGCAGAATTGCCATGGAAAGATACTGAACACTGGGCGATTTTATTGAACGGCAATCCTATTTCTGGAAATGATAAAAAAGTTATCTTTACTACACACTCTTCGCATACGGGCGCGTTGGGTGGCATCAGCGGAGCTGATGAAATTTGTCAACAAGAAGCAGATGCGAGTGCTGGTACACCTACTGGTACTTACAAAGCATTATTGTCAACTTCATCAAGAAGTGCAAAAGACCTAGTAGATAATTCTAATTCCTATTATAAGGTAGATGGCACGCTAGTGGTTGATAAAGGATTCGATAACTTTTTTGAAGGAGTTTTACAAACACCGTTGAATATGACGGCATTAGGGCAAACTGTTAATGGAAAGGTGTGGACCAACATCAGTGGCTCAGGTCATTATGTTGATTATTCAGCATGTCAAGGGTTCACTCAAACTACTTGGCTTGACTTATACAGCGATTTTGATGCAAGTGTTGGTGATGCAAGCGACACTGATTCTAATTGGTATCGCTCTAATACTATAAGCTGCGCTGCAACCGCACGACTATATTGTGTACAACAGTAACCGCAACCAAGCTTTTTAACTTAATGCCCGCTCAAATTGTGAGGGGGCATTTTATTTAGTTCTTTTGTAAGCTAAACCACAATCTAACTATTTTTTACAAATAGTGATATACCTGATAACTACCATGGCTATTTAGGCTTAAACCCAGACCTAAATGCACTAACTATCTTATCATGTTAATTTTGACAAATTTTAAATTCACAAAGATTGAAATAACGATCGATAAACAATTTTGGCTTTGGGTAAGTTAATTTCTCCATGACTAAATGTCTCGAGTGTTTTAGCAATTTTTGTCTACGAGTTACATTTTAGTTGATAGCCTAAACAACAATACAAAATTTAATATAGTCCTTAAACTGAGTGTTTTTCCAACCTACAGAGTTTATTATATTACGAGCCTAACTTGCCTTCTGCTCATTAACTTTACAGACACCTTGTCAGGCTATAAAAACTTTAATTAATCCTGCCGCACTCAATGTGACTAAAATACTTACTAATGTGCCTAGCATCACATATTCGGTGAGCTTTCTATCTTTACTGGCAGTTAAATCGCCAAAACGAAATACTGATTTAGCTGCCAAAATAAAGCCAACAGCTGCCCAGCTATCAATTAAAATACAGGTTAATAAAAGTACCCGTTCTAGTTGACCTATAAGGTTGCCCGCTTGCGGTAGACTCTCTTGTTCATTGCCCATGTATGCCCACCGCTCTAACAACATGCGGATCATAATTGAAGCTGGCGTAAGCACCAGCAAGTAGCCTAACCCTATGATTAAGTTGTGAGGTGTTGTGAAAAAGATCAGTAATTGTTCACTGAGTGAAAAAGGGTTACTGAGTTTTAGGGTGATAAATAAAATCACCAAGAGGTGGGCTGCTTGATCGACTAAAAATGGTACCACACCTTTACTTGAATAAGACTTTGCAATATCGATTATGTAGTGGCTGACAGTAATAAGCGTTGCATAACCAAAGGCGGCACTGCTAACCCCAAAGTCATAGTTGTGTTGCCAAATAGCTAGTGCGATAAAGCCAAGTACGCCATGAACTAAGCTGTGCCAAACGACTTTGGTCGATTTAAAATGACGATTATTTCTGTCATGCACCCAGCTCATGGGTTGCAAGTAAAAGTCGGCAATAACATGGCCAATGACTAGCCATAATAAAAGTGTTTGCCAGTCAGACATATTACGTCTCCTTGCTGAAAAGATAAGACTCGCTCAATGTGATAAACGCATCAATCAATGTGTAGTTTGCTAAGTTAAGTAACTTAGTCACATTTGCCCTACTGGTATTAAGTTGTTCTGCAAGCTGCGCATGCTCAGGTTTATCTTGTTGTAGATATAAAAGCAATGCTTGGGCTTGTTTGCGACTTAATTTACCCAGCAATAGATCAATAAATTGGACATTCAGTAAAAAGCTCTCGTCACTGGCATTGTTATATACCAAGCGTTGATGCTTGATTTTATCAAGACCATGGCCGGCTTTTACCAGTGCTTTGCCTGTTGCGGTGGCTAGTCCACCCTGTGATATTTTAATTAGACCGTGGGCAAGGCTCACTTTTACATCTAAACCTTGCTTTATAAAGAATAGCCGTATCGCAATAGCTTGTTTGAATAAGACTTGTACTTTTGGTAAAGCCATTTGAAAGCTATCTCCACGGAAAATATGAAACTCAGCACCAAATTCGGCTCTTAAAGCGGTCAGGTAATACTTTAATTGAATAAGTAATTGTTCATAATCACTTTGACGGAGTGATTGTGAGTTCACAATGTCGGCTGTGATCACGCCCATATAATTTTCTTGTGAAAGTGGCATAATAAGTAACCAAAATGAGTAACTTGATTTAATGTAACCCAATTTGGTTACTTGTTCAAATGTAACTTTTTTTGGTTACTTTTGGATGGTGTGCTATTAGCAGATATTATGCTGAGTTTAGAGTTGGCTGATCGCTTCAAGTACCCAGACATTCACAATAGGGTTGTCTTTTTGATAGCTGATTTTTATATCAAGTAATTGCCCTGAGACCTGCTCATTGACTGTCATTTTACTTGTCGAAAGAAAATAAAAACCACTGTTAAATGACAGTGTGCTGGTATTTTCAACAGCGATCCCTTTTATTTTAGCCAACTCTATCAAGGCGTCTTTAATAGCTAACTCAATGGCTGTACTGAGTAATAAATCTGACGACATCTTACTCCCATGACCAAAGCTGCCTTGGATCAAACTACGATCTTGATGTATAGACTGAGATTGCCAATCTTTGACCATTTTGATGGCAGGTTCTGGCAGCACAAAATTACCAATCAAGGTACTGTTATATTCACACAAATTCTTTAACAATAGCTGGTTTGTTCGATTAGCTTTAGCTGATACCTGACTCGATTGAGAAAAGCTTGTGCTCTGAATAGCTAGTTTTTCATGATCCACTTGGCTCACATATTCAGTGGCATTAACTTGGCTTTGATGTAACAAATTGGCAATTAAGTTAGCATTTTTCTGTGCTTTAGATAGTTGCTGAAAGGGGGAGCTTGTGAAAAAGCTCACACCAGTAATAGTGTTACTTTTTTCATCGCACAACCAACTCGGGCTACACTGCGAAAACTGGCAACGGGAGAGATGTGCTAAGGTTTGTTGCTGGCTGAGTGAAAAAGGGTTTTGCTCCAAGGTAGCATAGCTATAAATAACCCCTTGGTTATTAAATTCGGGCAAAAAGCGGACCGTATGGGTTTTCGACAAAGCGAGCTTTGCACTGCTTTGAAGTTGCGCGTGGTCAAAACCTGAAAAAGCTAATTGATAGTGTGTTAATAACTGAGCTAAAGCGGCTTTTCTACTGCCTTCGATATTAATCTTTCCTCGGCTGTCATATTTTGCGGCAGCACCGATAAAGCCTATCATATCTTCATTTACCGGATTAATGAACCAACTTGGAATACGCAAGTTATCTTGCTGTTTTTTTATACCCAGCGTGGTGTTGCAGCCAGTTAATAACAAGTAACTGGTTAAAAGAAGTAAGGGAAAAGATCTTATCCATTTCATAGTGCTATTCATCCTTAAAAAGCTATATGTGTACGCTTAATTTAAACTGGTTGACGACAAATGCCTGTTAATCGCAGACTTCTGTTGAGCCATCTTGTTGTACTTGTTGTTCGGCTTCTAATTTGGCACGTTCAGCCTTGGAAATATATTTGGGCTTATTGCTTTTATGCAATTTTTCGTTCGCTTTCTTATCTTTCTTTTTTAGCTTTTCGTAGATTTTTTTACGTCTATTCATTGTGCATAACATATCAGAGAGAGAACACGTATTCTAACGGGTTTTATTTACTTTTCATCTAAGACAAAAAAGTGAATTACTCTATTAATAACCCATCTTAAAGACTGGTATGTTTTCGAAATTTGCATACAATGTGCAAAATTTTCAAAAGTAACAGAGCTTTGCCTGTGACTATCTTGGAGCCAAATATGATAAATCAAACTATAACAGCCCTTGCTATTTGTACAGTACTCGCCAGTTGCTCTACTGAAACAAAACAAAAAACAAAACCAGTATTACAACAAGCTGAAGTAAGCCAAGGTGAAGTTGATAGTATAGTTAATGCTTATACGAAAAACTTCATTAATCATCAGCCTGCTTTAGCAACGTCTTTAAAACTTGATAGTGCTAAGTTTGGCCAGTACGCAAATCGTTTACCTAACTATTCATTGGCAGGTATGCAAGCCCTGCAAATAGATATGTACACAGCGGCAGAGCAACTTAACACATTGCAAAGTAAGAAACTCTCAGAGGAAGACCGCTTACATGTTGAAGTAAATGAAGTGATTGCTCGTTTTTATGCGGGCGATAAGCAGTTTCGTGGTGGATATATTGATACTTGGGGCGGGCATTTACCGTATGTGATAAATCAAATCTCAGGTCCTTTAATTGATATACCTAATATACTAAAAGATCAGCATAGTATTGGCACAGAAAAAGATGCAACGGATTATTTAAAGCGTTTATCAGCGTTTGCAACCTTAACGGAACAAGTTCGAAGTAAAGTCGCCGATGATGCAAAGAGAGGCATTATTTTACCAAAGCCACTTTTTCCAAATACATTAGGGTATTTAAATAACTTTACAGCACCGAAGGCTATATCTCATCCACTGGTTACAAGTTTTAAAGGGAAGCTGGCGTCAGTTGATATGTTAGCTGAAAAAACCAAAGCGGTACTGGTAAAAAAAGCGGCGAATATTGTCGAGTCAGAAATTTATCCTGCCTTTGCTAAAGTAACTCAAGATATGAAGGCACTTGAAGCAACTTCGCCGACGAATGTTGGCATTTGGGCACAGCCGAATGGCGAAGCATTTTATCAACATGAGATCACTTATTTGGCTGACTCAACCATGACTGCAGAAAAGATTCACAATGTGGGGCTAGCTGAAGTTAAACGTATTTCAAAGCAAATGGATGCAATCTTAAAAGCCAACGGCTATACACAAGGCTCGGTTGGAGAGCGTATGCAAAGGCTCAGTGAAGAAGCGCGCTTCTTATTTGCAGATAGTGATGAGGGTCGTGAAGAGTTACTGGCATTCTTACGCGGTGAAATTAAGACCATTGAAGATGAAGCGCTTAATCTATTCTCATCTTTACCTCCTCAAGCGGTAGAAGTAAGACGCATTCCTATAGCTATTGAAGCTGGTGCTCCTGGAGGTTATTACAGTGCGCCATCACTTGATGGTAGTCGCCCTGGTATTTTTGCTATTAATCTAAAAGACATGAAAGCTGTCCCAAGTTTTGGCTTAAAAACATTGACTTATCATGAAGCTGTACCAGGTCATCACTTCCAAATTGCGTTAAATATGTTGCAAACAGATATTGGCCTGATGCGACAAAATGCATCTTTTAACGGCTTTATTGAAGGTTGGGCACTGTACTCTGAACTAGTCGCTTATGAGATGGGTATGTACGAAAATGACCCATTTGGCGATCTGGGCCGTCTTCAAGCAGAAGCCTACCGTGCAGCGCGTTTAGTGGTTGATACTGGTTTGCACTATAAAAAGTGGACGCGTCAGCAGGCTATTGAATACTTCGCTGAAGCTACGGGCTCAGCGATGAGTGATGTGGTTTCGGCAATAGACCGTTATATTGCATGGCCGGGTCAGGCGCTAGGTTATAAGCTAGGCATGATTAAATTTGTTGAGTTGCGTGATAAAGCCAAAGCAGAGCTCGGAGACATGTTTGATATAAAAGCGTTTCATGACTTGATTTTGCTTAAAGGCGCACGCCCACTGGCCATTGTTGAAAATGATGTTGACGCTTGGATCGCAGTACAAAAACTCTGATAGCTCAAGAAAATGAAAGCGTTATTATATTTGTGATTAAAAATGGCCACGTAAGTGGCCATGCTCTCTCAGTTTTGGTTCAATTTACCAAAAAACTTTAGTTACTCGTATAGTTCCACCATCTGATGCGCAACGTGCCCCAATAGAGCGATCATAAGTTGAAGAAATTTTAAACCATAATTGTTTACTGTTACTGTCTAAACATTGGAAATGATAATAGCGAAAATCTTCTATGCTTGAACTTCTTGCATCGGTAATAGTGCTAAAAGAGAATGTGGTTGCTGCAAGTAATGCAGTTAAAGTTAGTTTTTTCATTATAGTATCCTTCATTTTAAATTATTTTCCTTTCACATCTGACAAATTTATTAGACTTATAAAATTGCCATTATGAACAAAATTAATACTACCCACATGAAGGAACTCTGTCTATATCTAGAATAAAGGGTAATTACAACGCACCATTTTCTTTTAGCAATTGATAAATTGATTCAGCCATAGCTCTGTATCCCGCCTTATTGAAGTGAATATAATCAGACTTCATGGATGGCTTTTTCATTAGTTCAGCAATTAGTGTGGGTTCAAACACAATTTGGTGCTTGTCTGCTAAAGCTTGGTAAAGCGGAGCCGAGCTCGAAAAAAGACTTTTTTTAGGCACACCAATGAGCACAACCTCAACGCCATAGCTTTTCGCTATTTCGATCATGCCATTAAGGTTTATTTGGGTTTCGTCAAGGTCCTTATTTTGTAAAATATCATTGCCACCTTCCAACAAAATGACCAATGCTGGCGCATGCTGCTCAATCACACCGGCAAATCGATTTAACCCTTCTTCGGTCGTTTCTCCAGATAACCCAGCGTTGATCACTGCCACATTAGAGAGAGATTCCAGCACGCTTGGATAACTATGCTGCTCAGACACACCAACACCTTGCGTTAAGCTGTCACCAAAGGCCAGAATAATGTCATGCTGTTGTAAGCGAGTTAGCTTAGGAGCATCACTGCATCCTGTTAAAAAGAAAATAAACAGTAAGCCTAGTGTTGTTTTTAATTTCATGCTGGGCCTCATATGTATTGAAGTTGTTCTATAACTAATTGTAAGCGATAGAATATAAGCAGGTAAGTAATAAAAAGGCTTTTTAGTATCAAACAACAACAAGAAAAGCGTCGTGAACTTATTGAGAGACATTGAATGTACTAGGACGTTTCTTTTTTTGCTCTTTTGATTTAATTAGGTTAAAACGCTGGTTGATACCAATGACCAAAGATAGGAAAAATAAGCTAAAGAACAACACCACGCTATAAAAATTATCTTCAATCATATTAAATACCAATAAAGCCAAAAAAAAAACGCAGCTGAAAAATATGAGCTTGGTTTGACGATTTGCTTTGCCATTTAAAAAGAACGCCTTATCAAAGAAGTTTATTAAGAATCATCATTAAGTACCTGGAGTTGCAACTGATTATTAGAACTTGCAACTATTGTCGTTAGAGTACATGTAAAAACATTCTTTATTATTAATTTTTAATGATACAGACAGCGTATTTTTAAATATGTTTATGCTATGAAAACGTATGGGATGAATCTACCGTATAGCAAGGTGACTTTACTTGTGAGACAAATCTTAAATGCATAACTTAAGAGTTAAAATAATAAAAAAGGCGACAATAAATGAAGAACTATATACCCATTGTACTGTCATCGATATTAGGGCTCGTTGCCATAAATGTGATGGCGGCCACTCAAATAGAGTACATCGACCAACATAAGCTCCACGATATTAATCAAGCCGTATCGGCTGCCAATATTGAAAAAGACATTGCAAAGCTAGTCAGCTTTGGTACACGCCATACCCTATCAGAGACCGAGTCAGACACTCAAGGCATTGGTGCAGCAAGGCGCTGGATAAAGGCTGAGTTTGAAGCCATCTCCAAAGCTTGTGGGGGTTGTTTAGAAGTGTATTACCAGTCAGAGCTTATCAGTAATGAAAAGCGGATACCTAACCCAACTGAGGTGGTGAGTGTTATCGCTGTACAGCGCGGGCAAACAGATCCCAATCGATATGTGATGATGTCGGGTGACATCGACTCGCGTATTTCAGACGTAATGAATTTCACCGATGATGCACCGGGTGCAAATGATAATGCATCGGGTTTGGCTGGTACGTTAGAAGCGGCTCGCGTACTGAGTCAATATAGATTTAATGGCAGTATAGTGTATGCCGCACTCGCGGGCGAAGAGCAAGGCTTGTTCGGTGGTAAGATCATGGCTAAGCAAGCAAAAGCTGACAGCTGGCGATTAAAAGCGGTGCTTAATAATGATATGATCGGCAATATTGAAGGTGTGAATGGCGTGATCAATAACACCACCGCACGCATATTTGCAGAGGGCACACGACAAACAGAAAGTGAAGACGACATTCGCAACCGACGCTTTCGTGGTGGCGAGGTTGACTCGCCAAGTCGAAATTTGGCCCGTTACATAGATTGGATGGCCGACCGTTATATTCCAAATCTAGATACCATAGTGATTTACCGTTTAGATAGATTCCGCCGAGGTGGACATCATCGGCCATTTAATGATTTAGGCTTTCCGGGTGTGCGCATCATGGAAACCAACGAAAACTATAACCGACAACATCAAGATTTACGCACCGAAAACGGCATTGTCTATGGCGACACCATTGATGGCGTAAACTTTGATTATGCTGCCAAATTGACAGCGCTTAACGCCGTTTCACTTGCAGGTATGGCATGGGCACCGACGCCACCAGCACAAGTGAGTATCAAAGGGGCTGTTTCACCAGACACTACACTGTCGTGGCAACTTGCAGACAAAAAAGAAAACCCACAGCTGGCAGGCTATAAAATCTATTGGCGACTGACAGACGCACCGCAGTGGCAACACAGTAAGTTTGTCGGCAAAGTCGAAAGCTATACGCTTAAAGATGTGGTGATTGATAACTACTTCTTTGGTGTTGCCAGTGTTAGCAAAGACGGTTTTGAAAGCCCAGTGGTGTTCCCAGGTCATGCCGGAGATTTTGGGGACTGAAGTGGGAGCTCGTAGTGGCTTTATAAAACCATACATACCCAGTTATGGAGCACCCATTTAGCGTACATTATAAATATAAAAAGCCTCAGTCATGACTGAGGCTTTTTAGTAAGAAAATTAACTTCTTTAGGAATTAGTGGCTGGCAGTCAGCGTTAAACCGGTGTAAGCATTGTAACCACGTAACATAATGTAGTAAGTGCCACCGGTACCCGAATTTAAGCTACAGCTTTCGGTATTTCCGCTACGGTAAGGGCGACAGTCATAGGTCGAAGTTGTCGGTGCTTGACCTTTTCTAACATACAGATCAGCATCACCTGTGCCACCTGAGGTATTTACATTTAGCGTTACCCCCGCTGGAACATCAATAGTGTAAACTACTTGGGAGTTAGAAGCGCCAGAAAGGTTGGTTTTAGGCACGCCATTTTGCAGACAGTTTTCACCACAACTTGTGCCATCAGCAGTCTGAGCTTTCAACGATACGCCAGAGAAAGCTTGATAACCATGAACCATTACATGCCAAGTACCCGCAGTTGGATTATTTACTGTACACGTTTCTTCGTTACCATTTTTGTATGGACGACAGCTATAAGACGACTTCGAAGGCTTAGTACCTTGTTGGATGTATAAATCGGCATCACCAGAGCCGCCCGTAATGTTGAACGATACTTCTGCTTTGTTTGCTGGTACATCAAAAGTAAAGAATTGCTCTGAATTAGTTGCGCCAGAGATGGATACTGCAACGCCATCTTGAAGTTCATTGCTTGGTGGATCTACTGGGTCAACCGGGCCAGTACCATTATCACCATCTGGGATTTGTCCATTGAAGTGACTTGATACCTGCGGCCAGATCAGACTGATTTTAGCGCCTTTATTTGTACAGCCACCTAAATGGTGAAGGGCAATAACCTTATTTGTTTGAGCTGCTAAAACAGGAGAACCAGACGAACCACCAATAGTGTCACAGTAATAACCCAAATCTGTACCATTGCCTCTACCGCGCGCGTTTGCATCATTAACCGAGCATAACCCAGTTGCATCACGGTCTGACTCAATTGATAACTCTTTAGGGTTACCTGAACCGTGTTGAGGTATGTAAATTCGTTCGCCTTGTGTCGCATTACGCACATCAAGACCAAAGTAGCCAAACGGTGCTGCTTTCGCGAAATCATTGATAGTAAATAGGGTGTAGTCTAGCGTGTAGTCTGTTTTAAGTAGATCTTTACCTGTTACTTTTACAACGGTATCTAATGTTGAACCATTGCATGAAGTATGTTGATAATTGAACCAAACTTCTGTGTTGGCAAGCTCAGCATTTGAGTCTACACAGTGGTTATTGGTAAACATGCGGTTGTCGCTACCTACACGCCAACCTGTACATAAGCCTGCGCCGTTCATAAGCAGTCGGGCAACAGGGCGAGAGCGCTCAAACTCAGTTGGGTTTGAATTCGCCCAACACTGCACATCTTTTCGCTCCATTGCACCACAAGTAGAGTATATGCCCGCGTCAGCCTCAATTGGCTGAACAAGTTCATTTTCAGTGCCATGATAGTAGCTGTCGATTTCAGCATTTACTGAGTTCAGAGCCAAAAGCGCATTACCTGCATTGCTTCCAGGCGTATATTCAACAATGACTTTGTCCGCAGAGACAGACATAGCATAGAAAGACGATACACCATCATCCCCCTTCGCTTTTGTCGAAGAACTCATATTAAACTCTGTATATTCGTAGCGCTCGCTGCCATCTTCTGAGCGAACCACCAGCTTGCCACCATTTTGTAGTTTAATATTTTTGAAATGGAGTTTGATGTAGCTCGCATTTGGGTGCGAAACGGTTTGTGTGATCACAGACTGACCGTTCATGCTAGCCGTTGCAAACTGACTGCTTAGCGGCAAATTCAATTTAGAGGCTTTACCAATTGTGGTCTTTTGCGCTTTTGAAGTGTATTTCATCATTTGCGCTTCGGTTAATGGTGCCTGCGCTAATGCTGAGGCAGACGCAACGCCAAGAATTGGCAGTAACATTTTTAATTTCATTTTATAGTTTCCTTCAACTTTGTATTTTTATTGGTACTAAGTACCGGCGATAAAATTAGCTCAGAAAACTCTTTAGGTAAATTTAATGTTAATAATGTTTTAATATTAAGTTTTTAATTATCCTTCGATTTAGAAATATAGACGGCTGCATGGTTTTTTGTACCTAAATTGGGTTTTCTTTTAAGTGTTTGATTTTAAATGAGTCGATTCTATTTTTCTCATTTACTAGTGAGGCTACTGTGATTATTGAAATAAAAATTATTGCAGATGAAATTTTTTAATATTACGGTAACATATATACTAAAGTATTAGCTTTTTTAGGGTGCTAATTTGAATTGTGATGAGTAAACGAAAGCATCAAATAGCGGACTCACTTTGATTGTTGAGTTAGAACACAGTCTATTTGAGCTTCTTCTAAAGATATTCAGATACAGGTCAGGTTAAGGCTTTATAATCCCCGCACTTTTTTAACAACGACTATGATTGATAGATAAAAATAAGTGGTGAGCGATATTGTGAAAACCTTATGGGCTTTTTTAGGCAACCGAAATTGGATGCTGTGGGCGCTGTTGCTAGGAGTGGCAACAGGGCTTATTTTTGGTGAGCGGGTGGCATTTTTACAACCCATAGGCACTGGATTTGTTAAGTTGATGCAGATCACTATCTTTCCGTATATTGTGGTCAGCTTAATTGTTGGTTTAGGTAAGTTTAACCCCGAGCAAGTACGCAGCATTTTAGTCAAAGCAGCTACAGTCATGGTCATGTTGTGGGTGTTAGGTTTGGCTGCAATCTGGTGTTTTTCGTTTACACTTCCTCAGCATGATGCAGGTACGTTTTTTTCACCTGCACTCATATCTCCAGCAACTTCAATTGACTTTGTAGAGCAATATATTCCCGATAATCCATTTGCTTCTTTGGCCGAAGGTAACGTGCCAGCCATTGTGATATTTTGTATAGCCCTAGGTATGTCCTTAATTGCCAACAAGCGTAAAGGACAAGTACTCGATTTTCTAGAGGTCGTTGGACAAGGCTTAACGGTGATCTCTAAAAAGGTTATTGCTATTTTCCCAATTGGTATTTTTGCCATGACTGCCAGTACGGCGGGCACGCTTAGTGTCGAGCAGCTCCATAACTTACAAGTCTACTGGGTGTTAGTATTATGCTTGGGTTTGTATTTAATGTTAGTGCTGATGCCAATGCTGGTGGCCGCTGCGACCCCAATTAAATATCGAGATCTTATTTATGTGATGCGTAATGCGTGGATCACGGCATTCAGTACCGGCAATGTGTTTATTGTTTTACCGGTTATCACTGAAGGTATTAAGGCGCATCTACGCAAAATTGGTCGTGCCGACGAGCAAGCTGACCATATTGCCGAAGTCTTGGTGCCGATTGCTTATACTTTCCCAAGCCTTGGCAAGTTAACTACCTTAATGTTTGTCATGTTCGCGGCTTGGTTAACGGGCAATCCGATCAGTTTTAGTGATATTCCAAACGTCACTTTATCGGCTATGCTCAGCTACTTTGCCAATGTACACATTGCAATTCCATTTATGCTTGATACGTTGCGTATTCCAGCAGATAGCTATCAGCTTTATCTTTCTATGTCGGTTTTGAGTGCCAAAGTAGTCTCTCCAACGACTGTGGTTTATATCTTCGCATTTGTACTATTAAGTATCTTTTATTGTCGAAAACAGCTGCACTTAAAGCGTTTAAGAGCGGCGTATTATGTTATTTTGCCATCAGCGTTATTACCTGCATTTATGTTGGTCAGTTTTACCTTCAACACCCAACTTGCTGCGAGTAACAAAGCAGCTAATGAAGTTATAGCGAACATGGTGGTGTCAGACAAAGTGCCAGCACATGTGTTGAGCCATGTTCCAAAAGCTTATCAAAGTGGTGAGTTGTCTTTAACCAATATTGATGTCATTAAGAGGCGTAACTTATTGCGCATTGGCTACGTAGTCGATAACGTGCCTTTTAGTTATTTCAATCAGAAAAATGAACTTGTAGGCTTTGATATTAGCTTAGCGCATAAATTAGCCAGTGACTTAAATGTTGAAGTGGAGTTTATTCCATTCAAAAAGCACCAATTGAGCGAATACCTCAATAAAGGTTATTTTGATATTGCGATGTCGGGCCTAGAAATCAATGTCGCTGATTTAACTAAGGTGCGCTTCAGTCACAAGGTGTTAGAGCTGCAATTAGCGATTTTAGCGAAAGACTATGAACTCTCGCGTTTTAAAAGTGTTGAGCAGATCAGAAGCTCTGGAGAATTAAACTTTGCACACATGGAGTATGCTCCATTGTTAAAGCAGGTGAGCCAGCGTACTAGCTCCATTCAGTTTAAACAGCTTTCAACTTTGCAAGATTACTTTAAATCTCCAGATCAATTCGATGGTTTAGTTATTAGTGCTGAAGCTGGGTTTGCATGGAGTATGTTCTACCCTGAATATGGCGTGGTTGTGCCTGAAGGCGGTATGCAAAAGTACCCTATCGGTTTTGCCGTTGCAAAGCGTAATCTAGATCTATTGAGTTACGTTGACGCTTGGCTGGCTATTCAGCAAACCAATGGCAGCATCGATAGCGCCCATAATTATTGGATTTTAGGGCAAGGAACCCAGTCAAAAGAAACCCGCTGGTCAGTACTTGATGATGTGATAGAGTCCGACGAGAAAGAGTAGCGAAGCACCAAAAATATTTGAGAGTGAGAGCACGAGTTAATATCGTGCTCTTTTTAATTTAGCTTTCAACAGAACCGAGCAAATTATGACTATGTAAGCTGTGATGCAAAAGAACAGCCAGGCTCCATGTCGATAACGAGAGAGCCGTGGCAAGCGCAGCACCAGTTAAACCAAATTTAGGAATAAACAACATATTGGCAATCATATTAATCGCAACAGCAATAATACCAAACTCCAAAACTTGTTTACCTTCCCCTGTGTACTGCAACCAAGTTGCAGTGATTGCCGCAACAGCCGTTATCGCATAACTTGGAATTAATATTAGTAGGGCACTTTCAGCGTCAGAATATTCAGCTCCGAAAAGCTTCAATAAGTCATCAGAGATAAACCAAAGTAGTAAACCGATTAAAGTTGTCATGACTAGAGTAATAAACCGTGCCTTACCAAAAAGTTTGCTAGCTAAATCTGGGTTATCATCAAGATGCTTGCCGATAAGCGGTAGAAATAGACTCGCAATTGTAACCTGAGTCACAGGAATGATATGCGCCAGGGTACTGGCAGCAGAAAAATGCCCAACAGCATGCTCACTTGCCAACCATTCGAGCATTAATAAGTCAGTTTGATTTAACATCAGTGTTGCCAGCATAGCTAACATCATGGGAATTGATTGTTTAAGCAGTGCTCTGTCAGAAGTCTCAGGTTCATAAGATGTGAGGGTAATAATATTCTTTTGAAATAATAACCATATTTGCCATACTACAATAATAATCACGATCATGATCCCTGCAAAAATGATAAGCTCAACACTGATATCAATATAGAAGTGTGCTAACGCAAGGACTGCGCATGTTTTTAAAAGAGGGAGAACAACACGCCACGGTAAATTTGAAAAAGCAAGTAGTTTGGCGCTTTGCAGCACACGGCTTAATAGAGCTCCTAGCGCAATAATGGGGACTGCAACAACCATTAAAGATAGGGCATGGTGTCCATCAGCATCGAAGTGAATGACACGGAAATAACTTAAAAACCAAATCAGTGAAATAATAAAGACTGAGATGATAAATGCGCGCTTGATATAGCAAGCTAAATACGCCGATACCGCTGAGCTATCTTTATTATCGATGTATTTAGATAAAACTCGAGGGGCGAGTCTATCCCCACCGAGTAAAACCAATACAGAAGCAAGCATAGTGAGATTATACGCTACCTTGTAGTCACCATACTCATGTGCTTCCAAATACTGAGTCAAGGTGATGTTAAACCAGTAATCAGCAGCACAACCAAAAATAAACGAGAAAACGAGTAGCCAGGTACCTCGGCTTAAATAGTTATTTTGGTCTTCCATATTCTTACCCTATTGCGTATTTTTGAATAAATTATCATCAAACTTTGAATAGAATATGGAAGTAGAGTGCCTGAGGTATTATTTAACGAGCACACTTTGTATTTTAATGTAAGCCTCACCACCTCTAGCACCGGTCAAATTTGGGACAAAATACAGCGCAGAGACATGCTCATTAATAATGCCTTTATCTATTGAAGAGGTAGGCGTCCAACTTGGTCGTTGAAAATCATCCAGAGTGACCGTCTGAGTTGTCCAACTATTGACTGCTGGTAAAACAGTTTGGTAATGTGAATATGTTTTGTCACCTTCTACTCCATAGTCTTTCTGCGATAACTTGATGACCACATCTTTATTACTTTGGTAAGTAAGAGTAATACTTGCCTGCTCTGGCAGCTGTTTGTTAGGAAGATCGTAAATTAGCTCAACCCAAGAGTTGTTTAACCTATCTATTCTAGAAACCCTTTTAAATGCAATTTCTACACGCTCAATTGTGACGAGGGGACCATTCAAAATAGCCTGACTACCGTGAGGGTCTGTCGCATAACGCCATTGGGTTTCATCTAGTTTGGCTTAGTTGGATATTTGGCAACCTAGTAAAAAAACTGACAGTATGGCGCTAGAACCGAAAGATAATTTATCCATAAGAGTGTCCCTTTATTATTAATGACGCCACGATATAGGTAAGGTGATATAAAAAGCAAAATAATCAAGCAGCTTGATAATAGCTTATATGAAGGTTCTAAAAGCAATTGCACTATAATAATCAGTCAAAAATACTAAGTTGGTGCAATACACAAATAGCAATGAATTATTCTCAATAAAATCAGAGCAAAAAACATGGTCTAGGAGTTGCTAGTTAGTTGTCGGATAATTTTAAGAGTGACTTTATTATGACTGCGGCATTATGTTATCAAAATACGGCTTCTCTGCATTTTTTACCGGCTCAAATACGTATAGGGGGGCTGGAAGAACAACAAGTGATCAAGCTTTTGAAAGAACATATCATTGATATGTATGCAACCTCACCTGAAGAATGTGTTCATACTCTCAATATCAATGCACTACAAAGTGAAACCATTAAATTTTGGAGTGCTTGGCGCGGTGATGAGGCTGTGGGGTGTGTTGCGATTAAATATTTATCACCTTATCACTGTGAAATTAAATCAATGCGAACCAGCAACCAAGCCCGCGGTACTGGGGTAGGTCGTCAATTACTTGAACATGTTATTAAATATGCCAAACTCAACGGCATAAAGCGTTTAAGCCTTGAAACAGGGACCATGGATTTCTTTGCCCCAGCTCGAAAATTGTATAGCCAAAATGGCTTTGAGCCATGTGGACCTTTTGGTAATTATGAAGTTGATCCGCACTCATGTTTTATGACTTTGATTTTGTGATTTTGTGATTTTTGCTTTGTAAAACTATGTAAAAAATAGAGCTTTAGAGGGCATTGTTTCTGTTTACTAAACAGCCAATCAAACTTAAAATGTTGTCCTAAAAATGACAATATTGGAGTATACATTGGACAAGAGTAAGGGAAGATTGTCTCAATTTTGGCAAACATCTAAGTACGCAAGTATTGGTGCTTCGGCATTATTGATGGCAGCGTGTGGTGGTTCGAGTTCAGATGAAGCACCACAACCAAAAAAAGAAGAAAATTTAGCACCTCAACTGACCATTCTTGGTGAAAATCAAGTAGCTGAGAAAACCGCACTAACGTTAACAGCACAAGCAACTGATAGTGATGGCTCTATTGCTAGTTATAAATGGAGTCACGATTCTGAATTGTCACTTGTTTTATCAGGTCAGTCGTCGGCCAATTTATCTGTGTCAAGCCCAGAACTGGCAGAAGATACAGTAGTTGTTTTTACTCTAAAAGTCACAGACAACGATGGTGCGACCACCTCGCAGCAAATTTCAGTTACTTTTACTGATAACATTGAGAACCCTCAAGTCTCTATTTCTTCAGAGAAATTTGCACAAGAGCGTGTTGAGCATAGATTAACCGCAGTTGCAAAAGCATATAAAGGTGATATCAGTGAATTTGCCTGGACTCATGATTCAGGAATACCTCTTACTTTAGCTGGAGAAGATTCAGCTAATCTTAAAGTAACAAGCCCTGATTTAAGTTCAGACCTCCTCGTTAACTTTACTCTAGAAGTGGCAGATGAATGGGGTAATAAGGCTCAAAGTACTTTCCCTGTTACTTTCAAAAGAAATACTAGTCAACTGATACTAGCCGGCAAAGTGACCGATCAACCTATTCCTAAAGCATTGGTGAGTGTTCAACTAGATAGTGGCCTTTTTACAGCAGAAGCTGATGGAAATGGCGACTATAGCATTGAGCTAACACTCGATGAATCTGATGCAGATAAACTGATCAAATTGGAAGCAAAAGGCCAAGGCGAATTTGAGCATGTTGAGTTTATCTCACAGTTAGGCAGTGCCTCTGAGTTACAAATTGCGGCTGGTGAAGACAGCACTTTAAGAGCAGAAGAGAACTTTGCTGTAAATATCACTAATGTAACAACGGCAGAGTATGCATTGTTAAATGACATTGAAAATGCCTTTAAGAATGCTGAGAGTTTAAAGAAAAGCAAGCTTGAGGTTAATGCGCAAGCAAAACTTGAATTAGCTACACTTATAAAAGTTGTCGTAGATAATCAGAATATTAATTTACCTGAAGGGGTAAATAACACATTAGACTTTGCAAAAAACAAGCAAAAAGTTGATGCATTTTTAACTCAGTTAATGTCAGAGCAGCCTGAACTGATTGAGAAAACAGAACAAGCCCTGAAAAATGATGAAAATTTAATACAACCAGTTTCGTTTAGTCTTAAAGGTGAATATTGGTTAGCTGAAACCGCTTTTGCTAATGGTCTTTATTTAGGCTTAACCTTCAATGAAGATGGCACCGGTTATGCTACTGGTAAGAAGGACTACTCTTTTACATGGCAGCAAAATGAGCAAAGTGTCGATATTACGTTTGTCGATGAACTTATTTTAGAGTCGAGCAGTTTGTTTGATAAGGATGCCCCTCAGGTTATTACTCACCTAAAGTTAGACATATACGATCAAAATGCGCGCTTTAAATCTTCCACAGTCACAATTACTCATCAACGATACGCATCAAGCCTACCAGATCTTGAAGAGGGAGATGAAAGCTTAGAAGATATTGAAGAAAAGTTAAAAGCGTCGCAAGTCCGTATTCAAGCACAGCTTTTTAACCCTAAAGCGATGCAAGCATTAAGTGAAATAGAGTTTTCTGGTACTTGGTCTTTTATGCATCAATCTGAGTTTAGTGATGACTATATACAGTTTGAATTCAGAAATGATGGCACTGTGTTGGATGTTGATGAGCAAAAAGAGTACGCATATAAAGTTGATAACAACATCTTACGCATCAGTCATGACGACGAGACTTTTGAGTATCAGCTGGTAAATGATTTCAAGATATGGTCAAACTTAGTTGGGTATAAAATTTCAGAGGATGGAAAGTCAGAATTCGCTGAGGTATCTGCTGTAAAGCATCAAGATGTTTCATTTGAAGCTGTTGACTATAAGCGCACATGGAAAGCTGAACATTATAGAACGCAAAGCAAATTTGCCATTAACGCGGATGGTGTTTATCAGTATCTTTGGCAAGAAGGTTTCCAGAGTCAATTGCAAGATGGTGTGATTTCAAGATACCGATATAAATATGGCGATAGACGTTTAATTGATTACTGCGATCTATCTAACCCAGAATGTGAAGTTGACAGAACGTATTCCCATAAATTACTTGCAGTTGATGGCAATGACATTGTTGTTGAGTTTTCCAATGTAAGTAATGATGGGAGTTATGACCCTTATAGACATATAACTACATACACGCTGAGTGATGAGCCTTTAAGAGTTGATGGTCTTGATGAGACGATACTCGTTGCTAGTGTGGATTTGTTTCATGTTCAAGAGGGTAAAGTACTCAATTTGAGAACAACAAATTGGTGTAATTCTCGTTTAAGATACCTAGAGGACTGCACCAGAAAGCTTAGTTTCGTCGATGAAAACGGATGGACAGATTACCTATATGAATTTAAAGAGGGTAAGCTACAACTGACCAACGAAGACACTGATGAGGTTTCCTTCTTAGAAATTCAATTTACAGAATCAGGAGCAGTTAGTGTATGTCGTTATAAAGATGGTGAAGCTTGTAACTCAGATAATACGGTAACATATAGTTTTACTGAACCTAAGCGAAACGTCATTGCCAATGCAACAGAAAACGGCCAGATATTACTTGCAAGTGAGCAAGTAAATTATCAATCTTCTATTCATTTTTCGGTGATTGCTGATGAAGGGTTTGTTATTGAGTCAGTAACCGCATGTGGAGAAGAGCAGTATATCCCAGAACAAGATCTAACAAACTATAACTTCTATCAGTGGTTATGGAATGACAGTAGTGTCTCTGATTGTGAGATAACCGCGACATTTGCACCTTTTAAGCCTTATTTAGGCAAAACACTTCTTTTTGATGATAGTTTTTATCTACCAAATGTATTGGAACTGAATGTCGAAAGAGATGGAACAGCTACAGGAATTTCTGGTGCAAACTTAACCCATGCTTGGGAAGAGATCACTGAATCACACTTGAGCTTTACACCGCCTTATTCATTTTATGAACAATTAAGCCAGTACTTCGATCGTGGTTTTACAAGTCAACAACAAGAAATAACAAGTTTTGATATTCAGTTTGAAGAAGCGGAAGCAAAAGTTTCTTGGCAACTTAACTCAGAAAGTAACGATGTTAGCTTGGATTCAGTAGGTCCAGTTTCATTTAAAAATAGTAAATTCTTAGAACCTATAGCCGTTGATGAACTGAAATGGGTCGGCACTTGGTACATTATTGGTGAGAAAAATCAAAAGAGTATTTCACTTGCAGAAGATGGCACTGGTAGCCTCAGAGATCTAAATAGAGCTTATTTAGAACCCCAAACTCTGACTTGGTCTACAAATGAACAAAATCAGCTGAGTCTCAAGTCTGATGAATGGGGCAGTCTTGATAATTTGGAGCTAGTAAAAGGTCAACATGGAGATCTAATACTTATTTTAAATGAATCAAACTCGTTCAATAGCGATTTAAGTTTAAATCGTGGCATAAATTTATTTATTAAGCATGATGTTGATGTGGAACAAGATGACTTAATGGGTCGTTGGCGCTTCAAAACAGGACCAGAGCAAGAGGCTTATAGTGTCCTTGATATTAGAGATGATTTGTCATTTGAGTACGGTGGTACCCAAGGTTGGGTGACATTTGAAAATAGTGAATTAGTTTTAAATGTTTTTAAAAATGATCTAGGGCATCAAGATAACTCGTGTACTGCACAAAGACCTGAATGTGTTGAGTCTGTACACGATACTTTCAAGCTAATGAAGTTTGATGAGGGGTTAGTGTATTTTACTAACCAGTATGCTGGGTTTAAGAGCGCAGAAATCACACAAGACTTTTCAATTACACAGTTCGAAAAGTTCTTATTTAACTACAGTGAATTTTTCTTACTTCAGGATCATGGTTACGAACGTATTAGTTTAGATGATAACTCAATTCGGTGGTTTGATTATTATGGTGTTGAGTTAGTTGATGGCAAACTTATTACCAAGCCAAGAGAGTACCATGAGGGTGAAAATCCAATGGTATTTGAAATTCTATCGAATGATATGCAGGGGCTTGAAGTCTGTGTTTATTTCAAAGGTGAAAGTTGTGAGAATGGCGAGGTTCAAAAGTGGTTTTTTGAATTACCTAAAGTAACGATCGACTTAAATTTCAATGAAGGTGGGCAAGTTCAATCTGATACGCTTCTGGAAAACTTATCATACGGTGATTATGTTTCGATTAGTCTTATCCCTGACGAGGGGATGAGAGTCGGTGCATTTGAAGGCTGCGATGCGAATATAGATAATACAGATATTACATATAAAAATATCACGCTTTCTTCAAACAATATCACAGAATCTTGTCAGTTAACTGTCACTTTCATTGAGGAAGACGGACTTTCTACCAGTGATCGCCTTGGCATTGAAGATCC
>CAYZOE010000024.1:21740-44924 GCA_964479805.1 uncultured Pseudoalteromonas sp.
ATTAATATCAGTGAGACAAAAGTCAAAGTTTTAGATATTAGTTCAAATACTTCTTTAAACTCATTGTGGGCAGATAATAGTCAGTTGAGTCAGTTAATTGTTTCGGATAATGAATATGATGAACTATATACGCTTTCTTTAGAAAATACAGCGATGGCTGAAATAGATTTAAGTCAGTTTACGGTCCTTACCCATCTAAATATTGAAAATGCGAGCGTCTCAAAATTAGACTTAACTCAAAATATAGCTCTAAATAATTTAAGGGCAGCCGCAAACGATTTGGTTGAATTAACAGTGGGCGAGTTACCACAATTAACCGAACTTGATTTAAGTGATAACCCTTTAGAAAGATTAAGCATCACAGGGCAGCTAAGTAGTTTATGGCGTTTAGATCTAAGTAAAACAAGCTTAACATCTATTGACCTAACATATATGGATGAAAGTTTAGGTAGTATTCTTTTCGAAGGAAATACGCTTTTAAGTGTGGTTGGCTTAGAAAACCTAACATACCCAGCTAATTTTAGTCTAATTGATACTCAAGTCAGTGATGCGATTGTGCAAGAGATAGAATCATATGGGCATTATGTGGCCAAATAGTTCTAGTTAAATATTCACTTTATTAAAAAAGCCTATTAGTTTAATAGGCTTTTTTCTTCGAAAAAACAGCCCCGACCTTTGCTTAATAAATTTGATCCTCTAACAGAAAATGTCAGTACCTAAATGTAATATATCTGAAACGATGCTGTAGTAATGTAGTTGCCTTCAATATAGTAGCAAAGTTAACAATAAACTTGCTTAGGTGGCGGCAAAGTCAGGTTAGAGTAAAGTGCCGAAGTTCAGATATAAATTCAAAGCATTCAGTATTGCGCTGGTAGGGATGCTGATCGTCATCGCTATACTTTACCCACGAGAAATTTCCAGTAATAAGCTGACAGCTGTTGCGCAAGTGAGGTCTGATTTTAATTGGTTGAACAGAGAGCTTAATCAACAAATAGAGCAGCTAAAAGATTTTTTTGTTACGCACGATAACTTAGACGTGCAATGTACCGAACAAACGCTACTTGAGCTCAGGAAAGCCCATTTCAAGATCCCCAACATAGCTGAAATGGGCATTATGAATCCAAAGGGTGAACTGGTCTGTACTAGTTGGAAAAAATTAGAGCAGCCAATCAGAACAGCAGGACCTAAACCACCAAAGACCTCAGAGCTCAGGTTTTTTGGCCCAATACATACCAGTTTTATGGGAGAATCTGCGCTCGTTATCGCTAAAACGCGCAGCGATGGCTATGAAATCAATGCCCTATTACCCCAGTCAATTTTGCATCACCAACTAGAAGATCTGGACCGATCATACAATTATATCGTGATCGCTGATTCACACTCGGGCGTGCCTATCTCTAAAATTGGGCAATATAGTTTACCAATTACAGAGCAATTGTTTCCCATATCAATGCCATTAATGCTAAAAGGCAGCACTTTTGATGATGGTAAATCACATCTTCTTGTTGCTGAACCATTGGCAGATTTGCCGAGCTTGTCTTTGATTATGGCGATTGACGAAAAGAAACTGTATGAACATGTTTATGTTCCATCTTTATCTAGTCTTCTGATTTATAGCATCACCTTTGTTCTATTATTTTTACTAGCAAGAAGTTATCAAAAATACTATCAGAGTCGCAAAAGTCACCTAAAAGATGCGATTTCTCAAGGTCAAATAACTAATTTTTATCAATTAATTTGGGACACGAGGAGCAAGCGTTTTGCTAGCGCTGAAACCCTAGTGCGCTTAAACGACCCAGTTGAGGGAATGCTTACCCCTAACTTTTTTCTCGCAGATATTGAGGCCAGTGATTTGCTTAAAGAGATGACTTACGAAATTATTCACTCTTTAATTCAAGATGCTGAAACTCTTACGAAACAACTAAACATAGAAAAGGTAAATATCAATATTACAGGTGAGCATTTAAAGGATGCACACTTCAAGAGGTTGATATTAGAGCTGAATCAATTAATTCCTGTGTTGGTTTTAGAACTAACCGAAAATGAATTAGTTGAACTAGATAATCAGCATGTCATTCAAGCGATTAATGACTTTAAAGCACAAGGCATAATGTTGGCGATTGACGACTTTGGCACAGGCTACGCGGGCTTGCAGTATTTAAAGTCGCTACCGCTAGATATCATAAAAATTGACCAAAGCTATGTGGCGGCCATTGGCACTGAATCACAACTTGCGACTATGTTAGATGCCCTGATAGAGCTTGCTAAAACTTTTAAAATTGATGTGGTGGCAGAAGGCGTTGAAACCCAAGCACAAGCCGATTACTTAGTCGATAAAGGCGTGTATTTACACCAAGGGTGGAAGTATCACAAAGCCTGCTTATTGAGTGATATTTAAAAAGTATGTACCTAATATGGCGAGTTAGTAACCTTTTCATGTAGACTGCATGGGACATCTAATAATAAATGGACAATATTTTGAAACACATAGGGATTGCAGCAGTGACCGCTGAAGGCGCAGCGATAACATATAAATATATATGTTCTGCATCAGAGCAAGTGTTTGGCAAACATACCCATCCAGAAATATCGATTCATGGCTTTTCATTTTCTGAGCATGTGAATTTTGGGGCTGAGCGTCTGAAAAAGTGGCAAGATTTATTGGTACGTTCAATCAATAAATTAGAGGCTACAGGTGCACAACTGGTTATTTGCCCTTCAAACACACCTCACGAAGTTTATGAGCAAGTATGTGAAAAAATTAATATCCCATGGCTGAATATTGCAGATGAAGTGGCTAAAGTTGCTGAGCAAAAACAATACAAGAAAATATTGTTATTAGGCACTCAATTCACATTCAACAGTGCAGTTTATCCAAATGCTTTTGAACATTTAGCGGCTGAGATTGTTATACCAACTAACGAAGAACAAGTGCTGGTGCATTCAATGATTGTTGATGAACTTGTTTCTGGCGTGGTGAGTGAATGCGCCAAACAGGCAATGCAAGGCTTACTCAGTAAATATGCTCAGCAAGGCATAGATTCGGTCATTCTAGGATGTACAGAATTACCCCTTATTATTGATGAAGCGCTTACACAGTTGGCTATACTTGATTCAACAAAAATCTTAGGCGATGCCGCCATAAAAGCGGCAATTAAATAATAATAGTATAAATTGTAATAAGTATGCTGATAGCCACATTTTGGGCGGCTATCAGCAAAAGCTTTAACGTCTTTTAGCCTCAACAACTTCGACTACATACGATTTATACCATTTAACTCGCCCTAACTGCTGAGCAACGGCATGTTGGCTGTCTTGGTGCCAGTGTTTTATGTCATCTTTGTTAAGCCAATCATACCAATCCTCAATAATACTCAATCATTTTAAGGGACTAAAACTA
Organism: uncultured Pseudoalteromonas sp.; assembly: GCA_964479805.1. Classification (GTDB taxonomy): domain Bacteria; phylum Pseudomonadota; class Gammaproteobacteria; order Enterobacterales; family Alteromonadaceae; genus Pseudoalteromonas. Next base: position 25,141 of record CAYZOE010000024.1, read on the forward strand.
ACGCTAGCTTCGTTGAAAACTTCTTATTTACGACTGCATGGATCCAGAAAGTAGAGCAATGCATGAGCAATTGCCGAGAACAACTAAATAGCAAAATTTTCGCCTCGTTATTGACCAGTTTTCCTAGCCTTAAAATAGTTCGCTTAGTTAAGAGAATTGGTATAAAAAATTGCGACTTCTTGATCGCACTCTTGCACTGCTAAAAAGTCTTGGCAGTTGTATTTTTCAAAAGCAAGTTCCCGCATTACTTTGACCATTTTCGAATAGTCTGAGTCTTGTTGATTGGCGATGGCTTTAAAAATGACGGCGTACATTATAACTCCTATATACTAAATAAACGGCTTATAAATGTTTAGCTCTGAAATCCTGGTAGGCTGTAAGCGCTTTTGGCACCGACATAACCGGGTTCTCGCCATGGCCTGCACCTTGACTAAAGCTGTACTGCCAAGTAAGGTTTTCAGGCGCACCTTGCTCTAAGACTTCAATTAAGCCATTAAAAGATCCTGTGATGATACTGGGTTCTTCAGCCCCTAGGCTTAAATAAAAGAGTTTAGGCTTCCCAGCCAGTTGCTGAATGTCTTGTCGAAATTGCTCAACTACCACTGAATCGTCATACCAAGCAGCAGGGCTAAAAGCAAAGTAACCGTTAAATAAGTCAGGTTTGGTGACCATGGTATAAATAACAAAACTACCACCAGCAGAGTAACCACTTAAAATGCGCTCGCCACTGAGAGAATAATGTTTATGCATATAGGGCAGTACTTCGGTCTCTATAAATGACAAGAACAAGTCAGCTTTGCCAAATATCTCAGGGTCGTTATCGCTAGCAGGACGGGGCTCGATATTTACATCTCGACGCGCATAGGGCGGCACTAAATCTCGGTTGCGGGTATTGGTCCAAAACTGATTCGGAATAGACACCAAAATTGCTTCGGGATAAGTTTTTTGCTCTGCAAACTCGTCTAGTACAGCGTCCCAACGGGCTAGGTTAAAGTTGCCGTCAGAGCGAATAATGAGGGGATATTGTTTATCGGCAGAATAATTTTCGGGCAAGCGGATAAATATTTTTCGAGATTCATTGAGCACCTGAGACTCTATCACGCGGTCTTCAAAGTCAGATATATAGTATTTGTTATATTGATAGGCTTTAAAACCTGAAAACCCCATTGCAGCGAATAAAGCGGTGCCTAATAGCCAAGGTTTTTTATTTGATTTTATTTTTGTAAACATACTTTAAACATCCAAATCCTTGTTTCTGAATAGGTAACTTAATTTAAAACAACGAATATGAAAAGTAATCTGCGCATTCTTGTTAATCAAAATTGTAAGCAAAGATGTGAAAATGTTTCTTCACATTCCTTTCACAGCCAATCATAAATACTAAGCCCAGACATAAAAATAAACGGAGTTCACTATGGGCATCGCAATCAATTTAACGAACCTGACACACCATATTCCTGTTAATAAGGACTTAAACTTAGCATTACTTGAAAACGCATCATTGCAAATTAAAGCAACTGAACAAGTTGCCATCGTGGGCGCGTCAGGCAGTGGTAAAACGACTTTGTTGAGCATTTTGGCAGGTCTTGAGCCGCTGCAAAGTGGTGAATTGGCTTTTATCAAACAGCAGGTAGCACTTAATTCGGGCGAGATAAATCAGCATAGTGGCTTTGTGTTTCAACAATTCCATCTAATTCCTGAATTAGATGCATTGAATAATGTCGCACTGCCATTGAAATTAAAAGGCGATAAACAGGCATTTGAAAAAGCACGCAATTGGTTGTCTAAAGTCGGTCTTGCTGAGCGTGCAGATTTTTTTGTTAGTAAGCTCAGTGGGGGGGAACAGCAGCGTGTTGCCATCGCGCGAGCTTTTGCCTCTGAACCTGCGCTTATTTTTGCCGATGAACCAACGGGTAATCTTGATGAACAAACTGCAGAGCATATCAGTCAATTGATGTTGCAATGCTGTCGCGAGACAAACGCGACTTTAGTGTTAATTACTCATAACCAAGCCTTAGCAGAACAGCTCGATACTGTTTATAAATTAGAACATGGGAGGTTGCAGTTATGCTCGTAAATGCACTTTCAAATCTTATAGATAAACGCCCGCCAGCGTCTACCAATGGCTATTCCATCAAGTCATTATGGGCACTGTCTTGGCAATTTCATTGGCAGCAAACTCGCTCACGCGTCAATCTAGTTCAGTTACTCACACTGTTCATCTTATTCTTCTATTTGAGCTTCACCACACTGCTTGGTAATGGTGTACAAGGGTATTTAAAACAAAACTTGAAGCAATTGTTAGGTGCTGACTCGGTTATACAAACCTTTCAACCTTTAAACCAAGCTCAGCGTTCGGCGTTGACTCAACATAGTCATGAGCTTAGCGAAACCCAAACCTTTAATGTCATGCTGACGCATCAAGTCGCAGATAAACATTTGGCCCAATTAGTGAGGTTAAAAACCATTGACGATAATTATCCTGTACTTGGTTCACTTGGGGTAACTGAGGCACAAGGACTCTCTACATCAGAGTATACAAAAGGGCCAAGCCATGGTGATATTTGGTTAGAGCCACGTTTAGCCGCAGCCTTATTACTTAAGATCAATGATGAAATTAACGTTGCGGGGCAAACTTTTAAATTTACTCATTATTTGATTTCAGAGCCAGACAGATTAAGTGAAGGTCATAACAGTGATATGCGTGCCATGGTGCATTTAGCCTCGCTTAAAAAGTTAATAGAAGCAGATACACTTGAAGCAAAATACTATCGATACTTAATGGCACATGATGAAACACAATTACAAAGCCTAGTCTCGACCAGCGATGGCATTGATGGCGCGACGCTCATCAGTCAAACCTTGGGGAACCACCCTTTAGCTAAAAGCTGGCAACGTGTCGAAAAGTTTATGGGGTTAGTCTCTGTGTTATTAGTGATTTTGGCGAGTATTATTTTGGCACTGAGCAATCAAAACGTCATTAAGCCATTACAAACCTTTAGCGCTATTTGTATAGCCAATGGTTTAGCAAAACAGGCCAGTAAATGGTTGGTTATTTTTGGGGGTTTATTTACGACCGTTATTACTTTAGTGCCAAGTGTTTTATTGGCAATGGCGACCACTTATTTAGCGGTGCAATGGTTAGAAAACTACCAAATTGTGATTGCGCTTGATTTGCAGTGGATAGCTTTGTTGGAGGTAATTGTCATTGCACTCAGCCTATATGTTGCACTTACTCTACCTGCTTGGTATTCGGTATTAATTACACCAGTTAAGCGCTTATTGATGAGCTATCAAGCTCCAGAGCGTAAGCAATGGCTTACTATTATGATGCCAGTCATAGCTATTATTGCACTCATAGTATGGTACTCAGACAATTGGACCTTAACCATTATGGTTGTCGGCACACTGGCGGTTTGCTTATTAGGTTTAGTTTTGTTGACTTGGTGTGTACTTGGCTTGGGTAAATGGGGGCTATCAAAGCGTGCTCAGCTATTTGGCTTTGCCTTATACCTTATGCAGCAACGTATTTATGTAAAAGGGGCGCAGATCATCGCCTTAGGTTTGAGTCTGACCTTGCTGCTATTATCACTGCGGATCACGCAAGATGTCACCAATGTATTAGAGCAACTTACCTTTAAAGGCCAAGGCAATGTGGTAATAAGCCAAGTGACGAACACAGAGCAACAGGCATTAGCGCAGTTTTTAACCCAATACCAAGGTCAAATTAACCATATCGCGCCATTTCAATACGCGCAGCTAACGCATATCAACCAAGTAAAACTTAACGAAACTGGGCTGCAACCCAGTGAGTCATCAGCGCGTTTAGAGCGACCCATTCGCCTGCACTGGCAAGCGAAAGTGCCAAGCAATAATAAAGTTGTATTGGGCAGTTGGCAAAGTGACCAAGTTCTTAAAGCAAATCAGTGGCCGGTTTCTATCGAAAGTGAAGTGTTTGAAGACATGCAATTTAAATTGGGTGATGTATTGCAAATGCGCATGGGTGAGCAGTCTGTGGAGTTGCTTGTTGCTTCTAAACATGACTTTGTTTCGGGCGGCAGTAACACGACGTTCTGGTTTGTAAGACATAGTAATGATGCGGTGGAAGATGTTGAAACATTTTATATGGGAGACGCACAACTGAGCGATAAAGCCCTGGCAAACCTTGGCCAAGTTTGGCAAGCACATCCTAGTATGCGCATGATGTCGGTTGATACTAAGCTGGCTGATATTCGTTTCTACATGAACTTTTTAATTAAGATAGTGGTGATCTACAGTGTATTCATTTCACTTCTTACTAACTTACTTTTAGCGGCTGCAATTTCAGTGCACCAAAAGCAAGATAAAGCGCGCAATGGACTATTAAGTGTATTTGGTATTGATAAAACAAAACAAAAGTTATTGATATTTTATGAATGGGCAATTATTACCCTGTTACCTACATTGGTTGCTACCTTGTGTGTTTACTTGTCTATTGCTAGCTTTTATAAGTATGAGCTAGACATGCCTTATCAAGCAAACTTTATGGCTGTGTTAACACAAGCTCTAGTGATGGCAACAATTATCGCAATCACAGGTATATTTATGTCTTTTAGGCAGTTAAAGTCACCAACTCGAGAATTACTCGAAGAGCAGTAATATTTTGTTAAGCTTTTTTTAAGAGTGGTGCTTGGCTAAAGCACCACTCTTGTGTGATTATGTTCCTAAAGGGTGAACTTAAAGCAAAAAAATAGAACAGCTATAGGTAAAATCGTATGCACAGACCTTGGGTTAATTGGGCAATTAAAACCATCGAAGCAGATTACACACGCTCTGCTGATACACATTTAATTCGTTTAGATCTTAAATCTCACCCTGATGTGCTCTTGTACCTAAAAGATGAAAGTACCCACCCAACCGGCTCTTTGAAGCATCGACTTGCTCGCTCATTATTTTTATATGCCTTATGTAACGGCCATATTACTGAAAATACCCCCATCATAGAGTCTTCTTCAGGTAGTACAGCTGTCTCTGAGGCATATTTTGCAAAGTTACTCGGTCTTGATTTTATTGCTGTAGTGCCAAAGTCTACGGCACATGAAAAAATTAAACAGATTGAGTTTTATGGTGGTCGCTGTCATTTAGTTGAAAAAACAGATCAAATCTACAGTGAGTCGCAGCGTTTAGCCGATGAACTAAATGGCCATTATATGGATCAATTTACTTATGCAGAGCGTGCGACAGATTGGCGCGGTAATAACAACATTGCTGAAAGTATTTTTAAGCAAATGCAAGACGAGCCTCATCCTATACCAAGTTGGATAGTGATGAGCCCGGGTACCGGAGGCACTTCAGCGACGCTTGGTCGCTATTTACGTTTTCAAAAATACGATACAAACTTGTTGGTTGTAGACCCTGAACACTCAGTGTTTTACGACTACTTTCAAACTCGTGACAACAGTATTACGCTCAGTCGAGGCAGTCGCATTGAAGGCATAGGTAGGCCGCGGGTTGAACCTTCTTTTGTTGCTGGGGTGGTAGATGAAATGCAAAAAGTGCCCGATTCCGCAAGTATTGCAACTATGCATTGGCTCAGCCGTAAATTAGGCAAGCGTGTAGGACCATCATCAGGCACCAATATGTTTGGTGTGTTAAATAAGGTATTAGAAATGCAGCAACTAGGTCAATCTGGTGCAATCGTGACACTTTTATGCGACAGCGGCGAGAGGTACTTAAACACTTACCATGACGATAAGTGGGTTGATGAGAACATTGGCGGTTACAGCCAGTTTGATGCTTTTTTGGCTCAATTCAGCTAAAAATTAAAAATTAAAAATTCAAATAAGAAGTAAGTAGATGCATTTAAGAATCGCGACTCAGGATGATATCAACGATTTATTAAACCTAGAGCAAGCCGTCGTCGAGGCTGAAAGGCCTTTCAACAGTCACATTAAAGCGAATAACGCCATATATTATGATTTACCCGCACTGATAAATGAATCAAACAGCCAAGTACTCGTACTTGAAGAAAAAAATCAGCTTATTGCAACAGGCTATATTCAGATCAGAGCAAGTAAACAGTCTTTGTCTCATGAACAACATGGCTACCTTGGCTTCATGTATGTTGCACCAGACTTTCGTGGTAGAGGCTTAAATCGACTGGTTATGGATGCGCTAGTAGGCTGGGGACGAGCATATGGTGTAAATATATTTTACTTAGATGTGTATGCCGATAATCAAGCTGCTATTAATGCTTATCAAAAACTAGGATTTACACCTTCACTGGTTGAGATGAAACTTGAGTGCGCATAATGACTGAGGGTGTATAATATTACTGATAAATTTCAGTAATCTGAGTTCAGATAAGTTGTCTGAGCTCAGAATAACAAATCTATCTTCGGCGTCTTTTAATGTTAACTGCCTTGAATTTACTTACAATAATCCATTTATTGACTCGTAAACTTGCCTTGTTATCGCCAAAATTCTCCGGCTTCAGGCCTGAAAAAGCACTTATCATTTCAGTATCGATATGTTAGTAAATCGCTTTATAAAAGCCCAGGTTAAGTAATTTCAGCACACACTAACTCATCAAGGCTTTGATTTTTCAAAGGCTAGTTAGGCCAAAAAATGAAAATGACAAGGTGGCTACAGAGCCAATCGCCAACATAGCGTATTCAGTCACCTTCTGTTGGTAACGCGTTTCATCATCTTTAGGTTCTAAAATAATCATCAAAATGCCAGTAATAAAAAAAGCAAATGAGTAGATAACGAGAATCGTTAAAAGCGTATCAGTAAACATGATGACCTCAAATTATTAAGCGCGAATAAAAAGTGTAGTTTCATTATTTATCACAGTGAAAGCAACACAGACCGCGCAATTTTACCTTAATGTTCATACCTCATCTACATAATCTCTCTTAAAGATATCGAAAATAAAAATTCGAATATTTTCACATGCTTTGAACATAAACCTTCTAATCTTGGCTAAGTTTAATATCGACTCTCTTAATTGAACTGTCTATTTTGAGGTGAAGGAAACTTATCTATAATGAGGCAGAATCTTTGCTATTTAGTTGTCGTAAATAAGAAATAGAAAGCAAAGTTAGCGTCAGTTTTAGTCCCTCATAGTGATTGAGTATTATTTAGGATTGGCACAAGAGATAGAAAATTAAGTGTTAGTGAGTATTTACATACATATTCATTCAACTAAAGATAATAAATATAAACAATCTTGAAAATGGCGTGCTTTTGTTACATTATCACAAAATGCTTAGAGTAATTGTACGAATTAAAATTTGGGGGAGAAGGCATGGTCTCACGTAGACAATTTACATTCAGTGCTGCAGCATTGGCTTTTTCGGGGTTAACCGTCAATATGATGGGCTGCCGCAGCAAAGAAGGCAATAATGCTGCTTTGGCCGATATGCCGTTGTCATCAGGCTACGGCGATTTAGTTTCCGACAAAAATAGCATCCTAGACTTGCCGCCAGGGTTTAGTTATCAAGTGATCTCACAACTCGGCGATAAAATGGATGATGGTATGCCAGTACCAGACAATGCAGATGGTATGGGATGTATCAAATTAGATGAAGACCGTGTCGCTTTGATTCGTAATCACGAGCTGGCTCAAAAGCACATAAAAAAGTCAGCAGCGCCATGGCAGTCCTTTCAATCTAATAAAAGTTACGACAATTTAAAGTCTGGTACAGCTTTACCAGGCGGCACCTCAACACTGGTTTACAACCTAAAAACGCAAACATTAGAAAAACAGTACATGAGCCTGATCGGTACAATCAGAAATTGTGCGGGCGGTACAACGCCTTGGGGCACTTGGTTAACTTGTGAAGAGTCAGTCGATCGTCCCGATGGTAATATTTCGAAAGATCATGGTTATATCTTCGAAGTACCCGCTGAGGCCAATGGGTTGGTTGAACCCAAACCATTAGTTGCAATGGGTCGTTTCAACCATGAAGCGGCTGCTGTCGACCCAAGAACCGGCATTATTTATCTGACAGAAGACAGAGGCGACAGCCTAATTTATCGCTTTATGCCAAAAGTAAAAGGCCAGTTAAGTGAAGGGGGAACATTACAAGCCCTTGTCGTTAAACAAAAACCAAAGTTTGATACTCGAAACTGGGCTGAAAATAATATGGCGCTGGGTGATTGGTTAGAGGTTGAATGGATCACGCTCTCAAATCCTGAGAGTCCGAATGATGATTTACGGGCGCAAGGTTATGAAGCGGGCGCAGCGCTGTTTGCTCGCGGTGAAGGGATTCATTTTGGCACCAATGAATTGTATTTCTGCTGTACTAATGGGGGGCAAAAACAGTTTGGTCAAGTAATGCGTTACCAGCCATCTGCCTTTGAGGGCACAGCGCAAGAATCTCAGCACCCAGGCTTATTACAGTTATTTGTTGAGAGTACTGATGGTAGTCAGTATAACTTTGGTGACAACTTAACGGTGACTCCACAAGGTCATTTATTAGTATGTGAAGATCAGTACACAGATGTAACTCGAAACTTTTTAAGAGGTGTGACACCAAAAGGTGCAGTATATCCTTTTGCAAAACTTCACATTCAGACAGAGCCCGCAGGTGCATGTTTTTCTCATGATGGAAAAACGTTATTCGTTAATCTTTACTCCCCTACTAAAACCCTGGCTATTACAGGCCCTTGGGAGCAGTTTTCAGCGCAGAAAGCCTAACCTTTTTATGCCTTAACTCTTCGCATATTGAGGGGTTAAGGTCTGAAAGAAGCAATTATTACAACTGCTTTTTTGTCACTCTAACTTTGTGCATGTTCAGTAATTTGGCGCTTAACGCAATTTGTTCCTAGTGTGGATGTTTGTGTTAGCATCAATATGTGGCTAACTATTCAAAAAATTATAATTTGTCACTCTTTTAGGTGACAAGCAATAAGGAAAATAGAGAAATATAACCATGAAGAATATTATTTCAGCCGTTGCACTGGGCGTGATCAGTGCTTTTTCAGCCAATGCCGCTGATGAAACCCGTCTGCTAAGACAGCCAACGCTTAGTGATTCTCACATCGGATTTGTTTATGGTGGCGATGTATGGGTTTCAGACCTCAAAGGTGATGACGTCAAGCGTATAACCAGCACTCAAGCGGTCGAAACAGAGCCCCATTTATCTCCTGATGGAAAGACCATTGCATTTAGCTCTAATCGAAATGGTCAACAATCTGTTTATACCGTGCCAGTAGCAGGTGGAGAGCCAAAGCGTCTCACTTGGCACGCGAACAATGCGTATGTAAGAGGCTGGTCGCCTGATGGTAAAAAGGTGTTATTTGCTTCTTCACGAGGTACAGCACCAAAGCGTTATGAACGTTTATGGACTGTATCTATCGATGGCGGAGCACCAGAGCTTGTCACACATCAATGGGGCTTCAATGGCGCATTTTCAAAAGACGGTGACAAACTCATTATTGACCGTATGAGTCGCTGGGATAGCGAGTGGCGTAACTACAAAGGCGGACAGAATACCCCACTTGTGCTACTTGATTTAGAAACACAAGAAGAAACCCAACTACCTCACTTCGATACGTCAACAGATATTGAGCCGGTGTGGCTTAAAGGCAAAGTGTATTATTTGTCAGATAGAGATTGGGTATCGAATATTTGGGAATATGACCCAAAAAGCAACAAAACCAAACAAATCACTAAATTTAAAGGTGGTGACATTAAGCAACTTGCTAGCAATGGTAAGCAATTAGCATTTGAAAAAGACGGCTATTTGTATACTTATAATGTAAAGCGCAAACGTGCTAAAAAGCTCGACATTAACATACAAGCCGACTTCCCATGGGCAGAAACTAAGTGGCAAAACGTTGCTAGCAGCGCTAAAAATGCCTCTTTATCGCCTTCTGGCAAACGCGCGTTATTCGAATCGCGTGGCGAAATATTCACAGTGCCTGTCGAGCATGGCTCAACGCGTAATTTAACCAAAGATCATAGTTCAGCCGATAGAGCGCCAATTTGGTCACCAAAAGGCGATAGAATTGCTTGGTTTTCTGATGAAGGTGAGCAAGGTTATAAATTAGTGTTACAAAACAAGATGGTATGGGTGAGCGTGAAACCATTTCGATTGGTGAGTCAAAAATGGCCTGGGAACCACAATGGTCACCAGATGGTAAGTACATTGCCTTTGTTGACGACGATGTGCGTTACCGTTTAGTTGATTTAGAATCAGAAACGATTAAAACCATTGATGTTGGTGGTAACAATTTAGAACGTGGTCGCACAGGTTTAACTTGGGCACCCGACTCAAAATGGTTAGCGTATGCCAAGCAAGCAGATAATGGCTTTAAACAAATCAAAGTTTGGTCTTTAGAAGATGAGCAAAGTCGTGCCATTACAAACCGCATGGCTAATTCAGTTTCGCCTGCATGGGATCAAAGTGGTAAACATTTATTTTTCTTAGCTAGTACTGATTATGGCCTAGACAGTGGTTGGGCAAACACCAGCTCAATGTCGGCAGATCATGAGTATGCGCCTTACATTATTAACCTTGCCAAAGATCTAGATTCACCTTTTGCGCTGCGTAGCGATGAAGAAAAGGTGAAAAAAGAAGCAAAGCCTGATGAAGGTAAAGCAGATACAGATAAAAAGGCAGATAAAGCGGAAAAAGCTGAGTCTTCAGATAAGCCAAAAGATGCGGCTAAGAAAAAAGAAGGCAAAGACAAAAAGAAAGATGGCGTCGTTGTTAGCATAGACTTTGATAACATTGAACGTCGTATCATGCCACTACCTATGCCAGAAGGTCGTTATAGCGGTGTGATACATGGTCCAAAAGGCAGTGTATTCTTTGCTAAACGAGCCGACAAAGGTTGGTCTTTCTCACTACATAAATACAGTGTTAAAAAGCGTAAGGCAAAGCCATATGTCAGTGGCATAAGCGATGTGAATATTTCTGCTGACACCAAAAAGCTAATAGTTAAAAAAGGTCGCAGTTGGCATGTGGTTGATGCAACTAAACCGTCTGTAAAGCTGGGTAAGCCACTTAAAGTCGATTTAGAAACGCGTTTAGACCGTCAAGCAGAATGGCGTCAGATGTTTGTTGAAGCATGGCGTTATCAACGTGACTACTTCTACGATCCTGATATGCATGGTCGAGCTTGGGATGAAGTGTTCTCCCGTTATGAGCCTTTGGTTGCGCATGTTAAACACCGCTCTGACTTAAATTACTTACTTGATATGGTTAACGGTGAGCTGTCTGTTGGTCACAGTTTTGTATTCGGTGGTGATATGCCAGATGTTGAACAACGTCGAGCGGGTCTATTGGGAGCAGACTTAGTTCAGGATAATGGTTATTGGAAAATTGACCGAATTTATACCTCAGAAAGCTGGAACCCGAAACTAAAAGGTCCACTTGATCAGCCAAATCTAAAAGTTTCAGAGCAGCAATATATCGTTTCGATTAATGGCCAGCCGCTTAAAGCAAATGATAACCCATATGCGTTGTTAGACGGCACAGCAGGTAAGCAAACGACTTTGAAAGTAAATGACAAGCCAGACTTTGAAGGAGCGCATCAAGTGATTGTTGAGCCGATTTCAAGTGAGTATGGTCTACGTCAACGTGCTTGGGTTGAAGACAACCGTCGCTTAGTTGACAAGTTATCAGACGGCAAACTTGCTTATGTGTGGGTGCCAAATACTTCAACACCTGGTTTCACTTCATTTAACCGTTACTTCTTTGCACAACAAGACAAAATGGGCGCGGTGATCGATGAGCGCTTTAATGGCGGTGGTTTATTAGATGACTACATGGTTGATTTAATGAATCGCAAGCTGCGTGCTGCGATCACCAATGAAGTACCAAACGGCAAACCTATGCTCTTACCCGCAGGTATAAAAGGGCCAAAAGCTCTGCTTATAAATGAACTAGCCGGCTCGGGTGGTGACTACTTCCCATGGGCGTTTAGACAGCAAAAAGTGGGTAAGCTGATTGGTGCAACAACCTGGGGTGGGGTAGTGAAGTCATCGGTGCATTATCCACTGGTTGATGGAGGGGCACTGACAGCACCAGACAATGCTGTGTTTGACCCAATCAATAATGAGTGGGTAGGTGAAAATAAAGGGATCGCGCCTGATATTAAGGTTTATCAAGATGCTCGTTCGCTTTCGCAAGGTAAAGATCCTCAGTTAGAACGTGCAGTATCAGAGTTAATGCAAGAGCTTGAAGGCAAGTCGCCACTTGAGATTAAGCCGCCTAAGTATTCGTCTCCGGCTGTAAAACCTTAATACGAGTTTTTAAAATAAAAATATAAACTTGATGTAAATCGGTAATTAAAGTGGTTACTTCGCAGAAGGTAGCCACTTTTCTTTGCAAAGTTGCAAAGTTGCAAAGTTGCAAATCAATTCACGAGTGAATTAAGTTTGAATTGTTATACCATCTCGCTTTTATGTGGTTTTATCTTGTTTGTTTATAATTTGTGACAAAATCATTAAACTATTTTTGATATTACTGCTCTAAGTGGGTTAATGCTGAATAAACAGCATACTTAAAAAAACAAAATAGGAAGTAAAAAGTGTCGACAAGTGAAGTAGCTCAGCCAAGTAGCGGTGGTATCGTTGCATTTATTGAAAAGGCAGGTAAAAAAATACCCGATCCCATCATTATTTTTATGTGGTTCTTGGTATTCGTATTTGCCTTAACCGCATTAATAGGCGGCTTAACGTTCGAAACGCAAAGCGCCGATGGCAGCGCCATAACCCATACCATCAAAAATATGACCGAAGCCGAACATGTTCGTTGGGTATTTGATAATGCTCTGCTGAATAACTGGCTCGGTTTTGGTGGTGGCGTATTAGGGGTCATCTTAATCGTGATGCTAGGTGTTGGGGTGGCCGAAAGCTCAGGCTTATTCAATGCCCTTATCAAGAAAATTGGTACACGTTTAAACGAGAAGTTCTTAGCGCCAGCGCTTATCTTTTTAGGGATCATGAGCTCAATCGCAACCGATGCGGGCTACCTTATTCTTATTCCTTTGGCAGGTCTCTTATATGCCGGTCTTGGTAAAAACCCGATGATAGGTATGGCGGCTGCATTTGCCGGTGTATCAGCAGGGTTCAGTGCCAACTTAATCCCAGCCACGCCAGTGGATGTGATCATTGGTTTGAATGCACAAATTTTTGCTGAATCTCAAGGCATTCCTTTCCAAGCGGCAGATGGCAGTGCGCTAACACCAGCAACCATGCACTACTACTTTATTTTTGTCTCGACCTTTATGCTGGTGGGTTTAGGTGCTTGGGTAACCAAAAAGTTCATCGAACCTAAGTTTAAAGACATGCCTTATGATCTGCCTGAAGGTATGGACTTGTCTGATTTCTCAGTGACTGAAGACGAGAAAAAAGGTCTTCGCGCCGCATTCTGGGGTTTGCTTGCTTCAATTGGTTTAGTCGTTTTGTTGGCGCTAGGACCGCTAGCTCCATACGAAAATGAAGCGGGTAAAACCGTGACGCCCTACCTAAATAATGTAATTTTGTTGATCACCTTTATTTTTACCTCAGTAGGTGCTGCTTTTGGTGTCGCAACAGGTAAATTTAAAAGCCTGATGGACGTAGTCAAAGCCATGGTAGCGCAAATGAATACTATGGGTTACATCTTAGTGCTTACCTTCTTCTGCTATAACTTCTTAGGTATTTTAGGTTATTCAGGCTTAGGCACATACATCACTTATTTAGGCGCAAGCGGTTTATCTGCGATGGGTTTACAAGATTCTCCAATTATGTTGATCATCGGCTTTGTACTAACCACAGCACTGATTAATCTATTCGTTGGTGGCTTAACATCAAAGTGGATGCTACTGGGCCCAATTTTTGTACCTATGTTGTATGCAGTCAACCCAGCCATGACGCCAGAGCTTGTCGCCGCTGCGTATCGAGTTGCAGACTCTTCTACAAACATCATTACGCCGATGATGACGTATGCCGGAGTTATTTTAGCGTTTATGCGTAAGTACAATAAAAATCTCAGTTTTGGTGATGTGATAACCATGATGCTTCCATACTCTCTGACCTTCTTAGTATTCTGGACTGGTCTATTAATTGCGTTTTTCGCGTTCAACATCCCGTTTGGGTTCTAAGTGCAAAATACATCTCGCTCCGCGAGATTACTTTTGCGCAAGGTGAAATGAGCGAGTTTAAACACTCTGGCTATTGTTTGTTGCGCAGCAAGGTTATTTCTGCGCAAGGTGAAGTAAGCCGTTTTATACACTGTGGAGAATTACTCTGTAAGCGAGATTACTTTTGCGCAAGGTGAAATGAGCAATTTAAACCGCTCTGACTAGTGTTTGTTGCGTAGCAAGGTTATTTCTGCACAACGTGAAATAAGCCGTTTTATACATTGTTAAGAAGTAATCTGTAAGCGAGATTACTTTTGCGCAAGGGTGACGAGTGACCGGAACGTAGTTCCGCAGCACGAGGAAGTGAGGGTATGGATACCCGAAGGACAATGCTACAGGGACGTAATCCCGCACAATACATTTATTACATTTTGTGTAGGTTGAGAGCCAATAATAAATCCGCGCGATATAAAATCGTGCCTACAACACTGCAAACTACTCGAACTCAACTTGTAGGCGCGGCTTTATGCCGCGCTTTCTCTTTGGTTCTAAAACGCATCTACAAATCTCAATTTGGCGTAAATGTTCAATTCATCCGCTTTGCAAATTCCTACACTGGCTCAGTAATTATTACTCAGGAAACGAAATTATGAGCTTACTGACCGTAAATAACTTGTTTGCCTCTGCAAAAAGTTACGACTTAACGCTGCAAAATCCAAGACCGACTTTTTCTATGACTATGTCGTTGAGTGTCGACAACCAGTCCGTATTACACATTTGCCGTAAATGGTTTGCTGTCGGGCAAGACCCAGTCGCAACCGAGACTCTAGCTTGGTCTGTCGCAAATGGGTTGCATCGACTTGAGATGGCACAACCGAGTTTAAATGAAACAGGGCTGCTCTTTCATAAATCAGGAGAGGGGGAGTTTGTATTAAGCAGTCCGAAAACAAATTTACAACGTAAAACCAAAACTAACTGCTTCACGCACGAGCCTGTATCGTTATTAAGTATCCCTTTTGAGGTGGCTAAGCGCTGGGATGCACTCAAAGCTGGTGAGGTGTTTTACTTTGATTATGTGGTACTCAAAGTTCAGGCACACACCAAAATAAAAGTGCAAGCCAGGATTGAAAACGATCAGCTTGTTGTCAAAGTCACCCCTGCTTCTTGGTTTTGGCGATTAGTGTTTGGCTCGACTCGATTTTATTTTGATAAAGATAAGCCTGTACTCAAAAAAATAACCGGTTTGATTGAACCAAGAGACAAAAAACACAACGGAAAATATAGAGAGTACCTTGCTAACGTCGAGCTCGAGCAAGGACTAGATCTCAGTGCATTGGTAAAATTATAAGGATATGAACATGACGAAAACGATTTTAATCACAGGGGGCACTCGCGGGATCGGCGCGCAACTCGTTGAGCTGTATTTACAAAAAAACTATCAAGTTATTGCCACTGGAAGTAATCCAAACTCAGTTGACCAAGCCCGTAAGCTTAAACCTCACGTAGACTGGTTAGTCTGTGATCTATCAGTGCTCAATGATGTTGAAACGCTCGCTAACAAGCTCGAGGCAACGAGATTAGACATTGTTATTCACAATGCTGGGGTGCAACAGCCAAGAAATTATGTATCGAGCGCCATGTATGAAGTCACTGAACAGCAAGAGACGATGATTAATCTTACCTCACCCATGTTGCTGACACGTTTACTATTTAAAAATGTGCAAACAGCAAAGGGGACTTGGGTATTTGTCACATCAGGCTTGGCCATCGCGCCAAAACAAAGTTCGGCGGTGTATTGTGCAAATAAAGCGGGCTTACGGGTTTTTAGTAAGTCTTTACGTGCCCAGATTATTCAAAACAACCAGCAAGTCCAAGTTTGTGAAGCTATTTTACCTTTGGTCGATACCGATATGACAAGAGGGCGCGGTAGAGGGAAAATCTCTCCAGAGCAAGCTGCACGAGAAATAATGGCAGGTATTGAACGTCACGAAAAAGAAATCAGAGTGGGTAAAACCAGATGGTTGATGCGCCTGAGACGCTTGTTTCCCAACCTTGCTGAAAGTGTCATGTTGAGGGCGTAATTATGCGTAAAAATAATCAAAGCATCGCAACCAAGGTGCTGTCTTGGCTAAAACGAAATGGCAGTAAACCTAAAGCAGTGCCTATGCTTGCAGGCCTTTCGATTGGCGACTTTTTTATACCTGCGTTACCGACGCAAACCTCAGTGATGTTGCTCGCTTGGTTGCAACCTCAGCAGCGGGTATTTATCGCTTTGCTATTTGCAATGGCTGCGGTAATAGGCAGTTGCATCTTGATTGGTTTAAGCTTGTTGCTCGAGAGCTTTATTCAGGCATCTATTCCAAGCGAGCAATCAGATTTTTATGCAAAGTGGTTACAGCTAAAAGCATGGATAAACGATTATGGCTTGCTGGCCTTGTTTGCCATGTCCGTGTTTCCAACACCGCCACGAAGTTTAGTAATAGTCAGTATTTTGTCAGGACTGTCAGGTATGGCCATCATGATAACGGTCTTTTTAGGTAAATTACTTTGGTTCTCATTGGTGGTATTCATCGTCACAAGCGCGCCAAATTGGTTGATGTCATTACCTTGGCTTGGTAAAAAACTACAACCTCTCTTAACGCGCTAGGAGTTTTAAAATGAGTGCATCTGCGAGCAACAATGTGGCTTTTGCAAGCCAAGCTATGATGGATATATTACGTGCAGGTGCAAAACTGAACGGGTTTGCCATTGAACCTACTGTCAATGCGGTAAACCAAAGCAAAGTACCTATTACTTCTAAGCGAGCTTTACTTCAGGCTTTTGTTGATAAGTATGGCATGGGGAATATTTTAAAGTTGGGGCAAGGTGTGTCTCAACTTTTACATACACCGCTGAGTATGGCTTTGTTAGTCGGCTCTGAGCCACAAAGTTTATTATCTAAATGGCATCGACTTGAGCGTTATGTGCATGCTTTGCATTACACTGAGAGTGATTTCAGCCAAGGTCATATCAACATAAAGCATCTTTCACGAGGCGAGCAGCCGCCAAGTTTGGTCGAAGATTTAGCCGTGATGAGTGTGTTATGTGCAATGTTATCTCACTGTGGCGCCGGCAAAATAACTTTATCTGGTCAGGCCGACAGTGAAACTTTATTGTTTGATTTTGAGACACAAACAACTTTGTGCGAGTCGATACAAGCTTGTTCTAGTTGGGTGATCCGTTATGAGCCTTGCGCTCGCCATAAGCAAAATAGTCTGCCTCTATTTGCAAATGAAGACGAACAAGCTGTATTAGCTAGTTGGCAGAGCAAAGTCGAACAAGCGATTATCGCAACAGGGTTTGTTGAAACTACCATTGATAAAGTCGCCATGCAGCTTTGTGTTTCAACGCGCAGCTTACAACGGCATTTGCAGCAAGAAAACCTGAAGTTTGCGCAATTATTACAACAGGAAAGGGTGAAATATGCAGCCAAACTGCTCATGCAAAAACAAACGAGTTTGGCTGAAATTGGCTTCTTATGTGGCTTTAGCGATCAAGCTCATTTCACTCGTATCTTTTCTCAATGTAACGGCATGACACCTAAGGCATATCTTGAGATGGCTTTTACCTTGCCCGTTTAATTATTTGCAAAGTAATGAGGTGCCGGTAAACAGAGTTACCGACACAAGTCATCCTATTCTTAAATTGAATACAACGACTCATTAAAGTGTAGAACCAGCGAATACTGCTTTATCAATTGTGGCTATGGGGTAATCTGCTTGTTTCAGTTCTTTCACTTCTAGGTAGGCCATCTTGCCTAAAAGCCTTTCTGGTGCAGGTAAAATGCCGCTAAAATCCTGTAAGTAAGTGGCGTCTTTGTTTAACGTCATCGTAATAGGGTCCATAAAAAACATCATGCCTATGGAGCCCGGACCCACTTCAATGATTAACGACTCGGATGTTTCGGCGATGAGTTCAAACTCAAATGGCGCAAGCTTTTTCGCCTTTATGATTGGGCCATGACACTTTATGCTTTTCCCCGCTTTGAGCTCTTTGAAGTACGCCTTCGCAAACTCAGGAAATAATTCAGGAATACAAATTGGAAGATTACTTCGCTTGTCTTGCCAAAGCATTTTGTTATTACTGTCAAAAGCAATCACTTTGCTGTGTGTGATGCACAAACGTCCTAACTGTGAGGCATGGCCTTGCAGGACTTGAAGGTCAAGGCCAGTTTGATGCCATGAAACCTGAGTGTCGTACATCAAGGTGTTATTGCCGTGTACACGATAAGATTTGCTGTTATTAGCTATATGTGAAGTCAGTTGGGTTGTTGCATTAGCCGACAGAGCGAAGAGCAAAGCGGCTAAGGGTAGAGCGGTATTTTTCATTTTGATCGCTTAATTATCAGTTTTGATATTAAAAGCGTAATCAAATAAGAAAAGGATTAATTGAAGATATCCGCCACACTTTGGAAGTGGTTACTTTTCTGCAAAATTCACCAGTGTTTCGCCACTCATGCGATAGCCAATCCACTCATGTTGTGGCTCTGCGCCTAATGATTCGTAGAACTCGCGTGATGGCGTATTCCAATCTAAACAGCTCCATTCAAATCTGCCACAGCCTTTTTCAACGGCGATTTGTGCTAAACGTTTGAGTAGTGCAATACCAGCACCTTTGCCTCTGTGCTCTGGTGACACGTATAAATCTTCAAGATAAAGCCCAGGCTTTGCTAGCCAAGTTGAGTAGTTATAGAAATACACTGAGAAACCAATGGCTTCACCGTCTAATTCACAAATTAAACCATGCACACCACTGTGCTCTGCGAACATGCTCGACTTAATGGTTTCAGGTGTGGCTAACACTTCATGCTCTGCTTTTTCATAAATGGCGAGCTCTTTAATGAAATATAAAATGGTGTCGATGTCGGTGACTTCTGCGGGTCGAATGGTAAGTTGTGACATAGCGCTTCCTCTTAGAGCGTATTCGCTCGGTATCTACTTTTTTAATATATTAACCGAACGGAATAATGAAACCAGTGCATAATGTTCATAGTTAAATGAATATGGTGCAGGTTTATGGATCTCAAACAGTTTGACCTCAATTTATTACTGCTGTTCGATAAGCTTTATCATTATCGGTCGGTCTCAAAGGCCGCTGAGTCGTTATATTTAAGTCAGTCTGCGTTTAGTCACGGCTTAGCTAGGCTGAGAAAGCGTCTAGACGATCCTTTATTTATTCGAGTGAATAATCAAATGCAGGCGACTGAAAGCGCTGAGCAATTAGCCCAGTATGTAAAGCAAGCCTTGCCGTTACTAGAGCTAGGACTAGGTCAAGCAAGCGGGTTCGACGCAAGTCATAGTGAGAAAACATTCCGTATCGCCGCGACCGATTATACTGAGTTTTGTTTTTTGCCTAAATTAACTCGGCACTTTTCCAAACAAGCGCCGCATATTCAGATTGAGATCTTGCCAGCCAGTCCTTTACCTATTAAAGAGCAGTTGGAGCAACGAAACTTAGATTTCGTATTAGGCTTTGAGCATGACGAACACCCGCAAGCCGGTGTTGAGCAGTTTGCTTGGTTCAGTGACAGTTAAAGTACTTTAGTGTGTAAAACGCACCCGAGAATAAAAAATGCGCTGTCTCTAGAGCAATTTTTACAGGAACAGCATATACGCATCGCACCGTGGGGAGAGTCACAAGGTATTGTCGACCAAGTATTAGCGAATTTAGGTCATACGCGTCAT
>CAYZOE010000024.1:45024-47746 GCA_964479805.1 uncultured Pseudoalteromonas sp.
TTTAAAAATATTTCACCCCCTAATTCATAGTCGTCCGTTTATAGCAGTAAACCTTCTATAAAAAGAGACCGAATATGAAAACCAACAAGACCTTAATTGCTTTAACCCTTGGCGCTTTGTTTAGTTCTTTATTTATTACTGGTTGCTCGAATCAAGACAGCAAGAGTGAACAAACGGCGCAAAAAAACCAAGAACAATCGCAGCAAGAGCGTAAATCAGCTCCTGAAGCGATAGAAAAAATTATGGTGACGGGGAGTCAGATCACAGAGGTGCAAGCCGATGACCTTACAAATGCTAGAGCCGTTGAATATATGCAGCTTAGTCAACCACAAGCATTGATTGCAGCGCCTGAAATGCGCAAAAGAATTGCGCCGCCATCCCCTGAGTTTTTTGCTCATCCTGAGGAGCGTGATAATTACCTACCGAGCGAGAGCAATGGGGTATTTCAAGCCGCAACAACGCCTTTATCGACCTTTTCAGTGGATGTAGACACGGGCAGCTACGCCAATATTCGCAGCTATTTAAGTATGGGGCAATTGCCACCGACCGATGCTGTACGTGAAGAAGCCTTTATTAATTACTTTGACTACAACTACAGCTTGCCAGAAGACAAATCGCAGCCGTTTGCGACTTTTACAAAGTTGGCCCCAGCACCTTGGAATGATGAACGCCATATTTTGCGTATCGGCCTGCAAGGTTATGACTTACCGGCAAGTGAAAGAAAACCTTCGAATCTGGTGTTTTTGGTCGATGTATCGGGGTCGATGCACGACAAAAATAAACTGCCTTTATTGGTGCAAAGCCTAACTATGATGGTAAAGCAGCTATCAGCCCGCGATACAGTGAGTTTAGTGACTTACGCCGGTAATGTGCAGGTGGTGCTAAGTCCAACTAAAGGCAAAGAAAAGCAAACCATCATAAATGCCTTAAAAGAGCTCAAAGCAGGGGGCGGCACCTATGGTGAGAGCGGCATCAAAATGGCTTATCAAGAAGCGAAAAAGGCCTTTATAAAGGGCGGAGTGAACCGGGTGATTTTAGCCACTGATGGTGACTTTAATGTTGGCACCACAAGCATCGATGCGTTAAAAGACTTGATCGCAGAGCAGCGCAAGCAAGGTATTTCGTTAACCACATTAGGTTTTGGACGAGGCAATTACAACGACGCCATGATGGAGCAGTTAGCCAACATAGGTGATGGTAATCACGCTTATATTGATACCCTACATGAAGCACAAAAAGTCCTGTTAAGACAAATGAGTGGCACACTGCAAAGTATCGCCAACGACGTGAAAATTCAGCTCGAGTTTAACCCCGCTGAGGTTAAAGAATATCGTCTGATCGGTTATCAAAACCGTTTATTAAAAGACGAAGACTTTAATAACGATAAAGTCGATGCCGGTGAAATTGGGGTCGGACATACTGTTACGGCATTGTACGAACTGACCTTAGCAGGTAATAAAGGGCAAGTGGATGAACTGCGCTATCAGCAAAAGAAAATGGTCAGTACCAGTGATGAATTACTTCAGGTGAAAATTCGTTATAAATTACCAGGCGACACCGAGAGTAAACTGATCAGCCAAGTGGTCAATAAACAGCAGGTGTTACCAGACTTTAATAGCGCAAGCTCCGACTTTAAATTTGCGACCTCAGTGGCAGCATTTGCTCAAAAGCTTAAACAAAGCCAGTACCTTGGTGACATGAACTATCAAGATATTGCCAGTATTGCGCGGGCAAACAGAGGAGATGATCCGTTTAACTATCGCGGTGAATTTGTTAACTTGGTCGAACTGGCCAGTGCAATGTAACACATAGAAACTCTAATATTTATGACTCAAATCGCGCAATTACAATCAGACACAGACGAAGCTCTGATGCTTAGCTATGGCAAAGGCTGCCAAGCCGCCTTTGCCGAGTTATACGGCCGACATAAAGGGCCAATGTATCGTTATGTGTGTCGTCAATTAGGTGCAAAGCATCAGGCTAAAGCTCAAGAACTATTTCAAGAAATTTGGCTCAGAGTCATCGACAATCGGGCAAGTTATACGGTTGAGGCTAAGTTCAGCACTTGGCTTTACCGCATCGTCCATAATTTGTTGATTGATGAACACAGAAAACACACAGCGCGCGGTGAACATCTAACGCTTGTTGATGAGGCCTGTAATGACAATGAAAGTGCGTCATCCGCAGTGCTTAGTTCAAACCAAGACAATCAAGAGAGCGGGATACATAATGACTTTTTGCAACGGGCGATCAAGCACTGTGTAGAATTACTGGTACCACAGCAAAGAGACGCATTTTTGTTGCGTCATGAAGCCGGGTTTAGCACAAGCCAAGTATGTGAAATTGTTGAGGCAAAACCCGAAACCGTGAAAACGCGATTACGCTATGCCATGTCACAGCTAAGAGATTGTTTGCATCGCAAAGTAGACGCATCAGAAACAGGAGGCACACGACAAGCATGAGTAAGCAATTTAGTGATGACGAACTCATCAAGCTTTATCAGCAAGATAACGACGCAATGCCGCCTAAACACATAGATGATGCTATTTTAGCGCGTGCTGCAGATACCGTTAATGGTGAAAATAAAAATTTTGATAAAAAAGTATTTGGTAACAGAGGTTTGGAGGGTAAAGCGCGAGCGCAAAAAACGACGAAAACCTCAAGCAGATGGTGGCAATATTCAGGGCTCGCAGCCGCCATTGTCGCCGTTGCCGTGTTAGCG
>CAYZOE010000025.1:0-4387 GCA_964479805.1 uncultured Pseudoalteromonas sp.
TGAGAGTATGCCAATTGTGATGCTATAAGATGAAGTCTTACCGCTGAATGCGCTGGCTGACTTGGTTGAAAGCAAAAATAGTAACTCAGTAAGACGCGTAGATGGTAACCGAACAGTGACGGTTTATATTATTCCGCCTAGAGATGTAGCACTAGAAGTAGCAGAAGAGAAGGTGCGTACCGAGCTACTGCCAACACTTTGGCAGCAGGGCAAAATAGCTCAAGGCATTAAAGTGAGTATTAGTGGAGCAGCCGATCAGCTTGAAGCAACCAAAGCATCTTTATCTGGGAACTTTATGATTGCATTGGTGCTGAGCTATTTACTCTTGGTGGCTATTTTCACCCATTGGCGTTATCCGTTATTTATTTTAGCGACTGTGCCGTTAGGCATGGCGGGTGGCTTATTGGGTCTTGTGATGGTGAATGGCTTAAACTCAGGACTTGCGAGTTTAGGTATGCAAACCTTTCATCAGCCGTTTGATATGATCACCATGTTAGGCTTCTTAATCTTGCTTGGAACCGTGGTGAACAACCCGATTTTAATTGTCGACCAAACGCGCCGCTTTATTGTCGATAATGGCCTACCTGTGGTTGATGCAGTTAGAAAAGCAGTCGAAAAGCGTATAAAGCCTATCTTAATGTCTACCGCGACAACTATCTTTGGCTTAGCGCCTTTGGTGTTGATCCCAGGTGAAGGTACTGAGCTATATCGTGGTGTGGGTATCATAGTGCTAAGCGGTATTTTGGTGTCGACCCTACTTAGCATTAGCTTTTTACCGGCATTTTTAGTCGCCATTCTTGATAACAAGAGTAAAGACAAACAAGAAAGTTAAAAGGCATATATAGAAAAGTTAGAAAACGCCCTGATCATTAAGATTCGGGCGTTTTTTACTTCTATATCTTTGACAAATCTTTACAACTTAGCTGTGCCATTTTAGAAGCTAAACGATATGATGGTACAAAGTATATCTAATTTGTAAGGGAAAACATGCGAATCCAATCTATTGATGTTTTAAGGGGCATTGCCATATTAGGCATTTTGCTGATGAATATTTACTTTCATGGCATTATCACAGTGGGCTATGTACCTTTTGATATCACACCTCAAACAGATATTTGGGTTGATACCTTCAATGCTATTTTTGCCGATGGGCGATTTAGAACACTGTTCTGTATCTTATTTGGTGCGGGTTTAGCCATTCAAATGAAAAGTTGTGAAAAGAAAGGATTTAATTCTCAAGACTTCTTAAAATCACGACTTAACTGGTTGATAGTTTTTGGCTTTATCCATGGGGTGTTTATTTTTGGTGGCGACATCCTTTTATTCTATGCTGTATGTGGCTTGGTCATACTGAAAAAGCTCACTCTACCAACACAAGAGATTTTCAAAAAGGCGAGAAGCTGGCTAATTATCGGCGCAGTATTAAGTACTGTGTTCACAATCTTGATCGTGCTGGCAGCGGACTTTATTCCAAATTCATTTCGTGGTTCTGAAGATTTTATGCAGGCATATAATGAGTGGGTTGGTAATTATGGTTTCCAAGTCATCTCACAAGCGTCAGTCGTTGCCATGATCATTTTTTCCGCACCATTTTGGGTGTTTTGGCAAGCAGCAGGTTTAATGCTACTCGGCGTATATTTCTACCGCATTGGCTTTTTTAAGCGAGGCTTAAACGCGAAACAGTTTAAGTTGACACTGATTTTGGCTGCCGTTTTAACTTCCTTAGACATTGTGACTCGTTTTATTTATTTGGGTGTTGGCAATCAAGCAAGTTCGTTGCTGGCAAGCATCTCTGCAATTTTTATGTCAATTCTATATATTCATGGTGTGATCTATTTACTTAAAAACAACCACCGTTGGATAGAAATCTTCAAAGCACCGGGACGCATGGCGTTTACGCTTTACATTATGCAATCTGTCGTTTTAGCGGTTCTACTTCGTTGGGTTTTCCCTGAGGTTCACTTAACAGCGTCGATGATTGATTACTTGGCAATGGCTGTGGGGATGATCCTTTTCCAGCTTGTTTTTGCCAATTGGTATCTTAGTCAATTCAAACAAGGTCCGCTTGAAGCCTTGTGGCGAAAAGCGTATTTAGCAAGTTTTGCAAAGAAGCAAGCTAAGTTGCAGCCAGCAGAAAGTTAATTACATTAAATGGGCTGGCTTGGCAAAGGCTGGCCCATTATTTTGTTTCATTTAAGCTTTGGTTAATACCAACCTTCAAAGTAGATCTCTTAATTAAAAGGGTTGCAATAAATATCTGTTACACACTTCTCCATGGCAATTTCTGGGTTGGCTAATCCATTAAACCCAAATTGCTGATACAGACTATGGGCGTCTTTGGTGGCTAACGTAAAACGTCTTAACCCTTGCAGCTCAGGGTGTGTCATCACAGCATCAATTAGCTTCTTACCTAACCCTTGGCCTCGATAGGGCTCAAGTACAAACACATCTAATAAATTGGCAAAGGTAGCGTGATCAGTGACTACACGGCAAAAAGCCAACAATTGTTTGCCATCGACTAGCGCAAAACACATAGAATGATCGATCGCCTTTTTTAGCCGCGTTTCGTCTATGCCTTTACTCCAATAGCTACGCTCTGACAAAAAACTAAAGACTTCTTTAAATTGTAATGGGGTCAATTGGTGAGCTAATTGCATTATCGCCTCCTATGCTATAAAGATTAGGGGTAAACAACCAAGTAATAGAACCGCCATGATCAGGTTAAATCGCTTTAGACTCTGAGGTGATTGTAAGTACTTGCTGATGTATTTACCTGTCGTCACCCAAAATAATGCGCAGCAGATCCCAACAATATTAAAAATGATTAAGCCCATAATGGCAGAGTACCAATACAAGTCGCCAGGTAAGGTCAGTGCACTACATACTGAGATGATCATGGTGAGTGATTTTGGATTAACGATTTGAAACAGCGCCGCTTGTTTAATACTCATCGGCTCGGCAAGCAGAGAGTCTTGTTTTTTAAGTGTGCTGGTGCGTGCAATTTTTATCGCAAGATAAACGATATACAGTGATGCAACTACTTGCAAAGTAGCATGAAGTACCGGCAAGGCTAAGAACAAGCTGCCTAGACCAAACAGCATAATGATATGGATTGCGGTCATACCGACGCGAATACCAATGACATGATTAAGTGAGCGCTTAACACCAAAGTTAGCGCCTGAATAAGTCAGTAGAACGTTGTTAGGCCCCGGTGTAAAAGCAGCGGCGAAACAAAATAAAATAAGGGCAGGTATTAAAGTAAGCAACTCGGTACTCATAGTAAAACACTCCTTAAAATTGTATTGATACAATTAATAGTTTTGTACTTCCCTTATTAATTGTCATAATGCATAAAAAGCAGCAATGATTTTATTGTTATGAATACAATTTGGCAGCCAGATCTAAATAGGTTTAATACACTTTCACAATCTCACCCCAAGTACCGCGCTTTGGCACAGTTAATAGAGCAGGCGATTGCTGAAGAAGCACTGGTCTTTGGTGAGAAATTACCGCCACAACGACAACTAGCTGATTTACTATCGATCACCCATGGTACGGTGACACGAGCCTATGCTTTGTTAGAGCAAAGAGCGGTGGTGACTGCTCGTCTTGGCGCGGGCACTTTTGTTGCGGTCAAAGAGCAGGTCAGTGAGTTTGCCTCTGAAACAGATTTTGCTTCGAGCATGCAACCCATGATGGGACAGCAGCAAGTGCTGGCTAAAGCCATGCAATCTCTGGCCAATGAGCCTGTAGAGTTAGAACAGCTAATGACTTATAAACTCAACGGTTTGCCACATCAGCAACGCTTTTTTAAAAGTTGGTTACAGCAAAAAGGACTTGAATGTGAGCAACATGAGGTGATTTTTTGTCAAGGGGCGCAGCAGGGTATTTACGCAAGTTTAGCGTCGGTGTGTCAGCCCAACGATTATGTGGTGCATGAAAACCTTTGTTATCCCGGTTTTTATCACGCCTGTGACGCGCTCAATTTAAATCCCTTAGGCATTGCTGTACAACAGGACGGCTTAGATTTAGAAGCGCTCGAGCAAGCGTGTAAAACTCACTCGGTGAAAGCCATTTACATTACCCCAAACTGTCAAAACCCGACGAATGTGCGCTATAGCGATGAAAAGTTACAGCAACTGTTAGCACTGAGTCGCCGCTACAACTTCTTTATTCTGGAAGATGATGTGAATTACTGCTTACCGGATAACTGGCGTTTACCGCTTTGGCAGCAAGCATCTGATAGAGTGTTTTATATTGCGAGCTTTTCTAAGTACTTTGCAGGCGGCTTGCGAGCCGGCTATGTGCTGGCACCAGTGCTTTGGCAGCAAACCTTATTAAAACAAATTCACAGCCAGTGCTGGGCGGTGTCTATGATGAATTTCGA
>CAYZOE010000025.1:4487-17972 GCA_964479805.1 uncultured Pseudoalteromonas sp.
TTGGTGGGCCAAGTAGTCGCGCTGAATTTGATTTGGGCGTCAAACGCGTTGATGACGTATTTAAACAGCTGAAACGCCCATCAAATATTGTGATTTAAGTGAATTAACCTGAGCTTTGGATAATAAATCTATCTCCAGCGGCTACTTTCAGCGCTCACAGCGTTGAATTTACTTACAATAGGCCAGCTATTGATGCGTAAATTCGCCTTGTTATCGCTAAAAGTCTCCGGCTGCAGACTTGAAAAAGTACTTATCATTTCAATATCAATACTTTAGTAAATCTCTTAACCAAAGCTCAGGTTAAATTAAATGAGCAAAAACAAAGTTTTTTGCTCATTTGGGTGATTGTGAGTTTAAGTGTTTTTAACCGCAGCAACCACTGATACTTCAACAAGTAACTCAGGGCGCGCCATCGCAGCTTCAACACATGCGCGAGCAGGAGCGTGGCCTTCAGGGACCCAAGCATCCCACACTTCATTCATCTCGGCGAAATATTGCATGTCTTGGATGTATACTGTAGCACTTAACATATGTTGGCGATCAGAGCCTGCTTCTAGAAGTAGGGCATCGACCTTGTCTAGCATGGTTTGCGTTTGCTCTTTAATACCTTGTGTGGCATCAGCACACACTTGGCCGCATAGATAAACTGTATTGTTGTGAACCACAATACGGCTCATACGTTGTTTTGTGTGTTTGCGCTCAATTGTCATGACAATTCTCTTTTATCGATTATTTTGATGCTGTAAGTGTACAAACTATTGCAGTAAAAAGCAGTCTATACGGCCAAAAAAAGGTTAAGTTAAGTTCTTCAACTGCTGTACGAAGACTAATAAGCTAACTCCTTCAATCACATCAAACTGCATAAATGCCATAAGAGAATGAATAAACACTAGATTTCGCATGTATGGTTGCTGTTTTTCTAGCAAGGATTTTGCAACGGCAAGGGCTTGCTCAGAGCCTTGCTGGTGATAAGTGTTTAAAATAGTGACGGCGTGTTCTTCCGCAGTGATCTCTCGCGCTTTTGGCGTGTAGCCTAACTGCTTAATCGTGGCTTCTGCCATGGCCCATACAGACCATGGATTTTGCCCTGTAATTAAGTTGCCGTCTATTTCAACATTATTGAGATACATTGTACCTTCGCTGAATTCAGCGCCTTGCTCTGTTAGTGTATCTTGTAGCAATTGACCAAATACTTCAGGCGCATTAGGAATAAGCAATAATTCTTCATCGTTGGTAAAGGCAGTAATGGCTTTATTCGCAACGATATAGTCACCTTCTCTGTTTTTAGCGCCGATCAGAGCAGCAGGTCCATGGCAAACCGCTGCAATGACTTTGTTATGATAATAAAAATGCTCAACAAGACGAGTGATATCAGGGTTATCAATAAAGTCGAACATGGTGCCTTTACCGCCGACAAAATACACGGCTTGATAGTCATCTGGGTTTACTTCACTGAGCTTAAAGGTGTGCTCAAGCTTTTTGCTTGCCGCTGCGTCGTTTAAAAACGCATAGTCGTATTGATTCATATCGTCGCCATCCAGCACTTGTGGTGGCTTGCCACCTTTCGGGCTGGCGATATCGACACTAAAACCATTGGCTTCAAACACATAATATGCTCGTGATAACTCAGTCAATTCATAGCCAACGGTTTTGCCTGTACTGCCTAGTTCACTGTGACTGGTAACCACCGCTAATATTTTGCCTCTGTGCTCAGGGATGTTTTCTGTAATGTAAGGTAGATCTGCCTTTTCAGTGTTTTTGAAATCATGCTTAAAAGCGTCTCTGTCTATTAGGTTGTAAGCCCAGTACCCGGTTGCCACAAGAACGAAAACCAGAGCCAATAAACTTAAAAGTATTTTCTTAATCATATCAATTGCTCCTTTAATGAGATGTAATGAGCTTACTGGCTTAGGTGTGAAAGCGATGTGAAAGTGAATTTCACATTACCTTCACGGTGTGTCATGGCATACTCGAGGTATCGCATTAGGTTGAAAAGAATAAGAATGGATAGGGTATGACATCTGCATTATCAATTTTAGTGGTCGAAGATGAAACTGATATTGCTGCCAACATAGGGGATTACTTGATGGCACAAGGTCATGAAGTTGATTTTGCTTATAGTGGCACGCAAGGGCTTGAATTAGCCATGAATGGCTATTTTGATGTCATCGTGTTAGATGTCATGTTACCCGGCCTCGACGGCTTACAGGTTTGTCAGCAGTTAAGGACACAAAGTACCCGTCATATTCCCATTATTATGCTGACAGCACGCGACACATTAGATGATAAGCTCAGTGGCTTTAAACAAGGTGCTGACGATTATCTAACTAAACCTTTCGCACTGGCAGAGCTCTTGGTACGCATTGAGGCTTTATCAATGCGCCATCGGGTTGCGACAGATCATGTCCTCGAAATTGGCGAGTTGAAAATAAACCGCCAGACTCAAGCCGTTGAACGTGCGCAAAGTGTGATCTCCTTATCGAATTTACATTATCAAATCTTACTGGCCATTGCCGAATCTCACCCAAAACCTTTAAGTCGTAGTGACTTGATGACAAAGGTATGGGGGACTGAGCCGCCGGAGTCTGACGCGCTTCGCTCACATATTTATCAAATTCGTAAGCAACTCGATAAACCGTTTGCTTATGATATGTTGGCGACTTTACACGGTGTTGGCTTTGCTTTTAAAGTAGAAAATTGTTGAAGGTAGAAAGTTAATGTTTCGCACCATAAAAAGCCGTTTTGTTGCCTATTTTGGGTTATTTACCCTGATCAACTCAGGCCTTTTTGTCGGTATGAGTTTTATTTTTATGTTCACGGTAGAAGATGAATTTATCCATCGTGAAGTTATGGAAGAGCGGCATCGATTAGAGCAAAGTTATGAGACAGCAGGACAGTACAGTTCACCGAGCAAAAGTTATTTTAGGGTTTATAACAACCAAGAAATATTGCCCGAAAAGATCCAACGATCTCTCGAACAGTATCCAAAAGAGAAAGAGATCTTTGGAGATAATGGTCTGCACTATCATATTGAGCGATTAAAGTTTGATGATGCGTTGTTGGTGTCAGAAGTGAGTCAGCTATTGGTTGTCAGAGGCTTTACGCAGCCAGCGCTTATTTTGTTAGGTATCTTAGCGGCAATCATGTTGCTGTTGAGTGCGTTATTGGCTTATTTCTTTTCTAAACGCGCTTTAAAACCTCTTACCGAGCTTAGCGAGTTGCTTAACTCATGTGACCCAGAGCACCTTCCAAAAGGCTTTGCTGCACCATTTGCTAATAACGAACTTGGGGCGTTTGCTAATAGTTTAGAAAATGCCCTCAATGAAGTGTCTGAGTTTGTCGAGCGAGAGCTTCAGTTTACCCGAGATGCCAGTCATGAGCTGAGAACGCCGATCACCAGTATTGTAGGTGCATGCGAGCTTCTACAGGCTGACAAGCAACTGACAGCACAACAGCGGGGCGTATTTAAGCGTATTCACCATGCTGCTGAGAATATGCAAAAGACAGTAGAGAGTCTATTACTCGTTGCACGGGGCGAAACACAACTCACTAAACAGCCGGTACTTATTGAGCCGTTCATTGAGCAAAGTATTTTAAACTACGCTGAGCAAATCAGCGAAAAGCAACTCGAAATTGAGTGCGAGATAGAGCCGGGTTCAACATTAAATGCAGACTCACAAAGCTTGCAGATCATCATCGAAAACCTAGTGCAAAATGCGGTGCGTTATACCGAGCAAGGTGGGATAAAAATTCACGCCCGTAATGCTGTGTTTGAAATAAAAGACAGTGGCTGTGGTTTTGATTTTCAACACGCTAAGCAACAAGGTGTAAAAGCAAAGAACAGCAGCGGCTTTGGCATAGGTTTGTCTTTGGTTGAGCGCTTATGTGATGTAAATGGTTTGAAGTTGAAGGTTGACTCATCACCGGAAGGTAGCATGATTACTTTGCGATAAAATTATTCAGTTTAGTAATTTAGTATTATGCGAAACCATTGTTGATTAATATACAATAAAACTTGTTTAGTTAAAATATAGCAACATGTTTAAATTACTCTTGTTAACTGTAGTTATTTTGCTTTCAAGTAATTCTGTAGCGTCTGAAACCTATAATGATCACACTGATTTCTGTGTAGAACTAAGAGACATTAAGTGTTTAACCTTCATCGATAACGAGCTGCAAGCTTTACCGATACATTCTGTAAACTGGTATAAGCTGATGACTTTCAAGTTAGATTATTATTACGATAAGACTGAGTTCAAAAAATTAGAATCACTCATTCTTCAATTGCTTCAAATAAAAAACCAACCTGAAAGCTTTAAGATCCAACTGTACTATTTTTACTCTAAGACCCTAATGTACTTTCGTAGGCCTGAAGAAGCCAAGAAATATGCTAATTATGTCATACAAAATATTGAGTCTCTCTACCATACTTTTGAAGACCCACTTCGTATGGTTGAAATTGCCAACATGGAGTATGTATTTGGAGATAAGCAAAAAGCATATAAGCTTTTGCTCGTTGCCGAAAACAAGTTTGGAGATAGAAATGATCCTGTCTTTCACCTCGAGCTTAATACGAATAAAGGGCATATTTTTTATCAATGGAAAAACTATCAACGCGCAGAGCGTTTTTACCGTAGAGCAGTAAATTGGATCAACAATACAGGCCATGATGATAAGTTAATGGTCGCATATTCTAATTTAGCCAGAGTTAACCAGTTTTTATTGAAATATGAAGAGGCTTTAAGGTACTACCAAAAATCTTATGCGCTATTGCAGCTTCAGCAGGACAATAATTTTATTTATGTAATTGCATTAAGGATTGCTGAAGTAAAGCTGAAAATGAAAGATATCGATGAGGCTATTGACTATTTTGAGCTCGTCGAGTTTGATGAGTTATCACCTCATTATCATGAAAGTTATATTTCTTTGTTGAAGGCATTAAATGTTGAGCAATAAGGTATTTAAGATGAAGATAACCCTTTTATCCTATGAGTTAAATAGAGCTAAATTAAGCAATAACTAGTTTATCTTTAGCGTTTGCTGAGTATAATTGGCTTCCCAGATGTCATTAGTATTTATGCGAAAAAGAGTTGTGGCAGAGTATGTACTAGTAATTTGCGAGCTGATAATCAACCGTCAGACCCAAGTCGTTGAACGTTGGCAAAGTGTGACCTCCTTATCGAATTTACATTATCAAATCTTTCTGGCTATTGCCGAATCTCACCCAAAACCTTTAAGTCGCAGCGACCTGATGACAAGGTATGGGGGGCTGAGCCACCTGAGTCAGACGCGCTTCGCTCGCACATTTTTCAAATTCGTACGCAACTCGAAAACCTAGTGCAAAATGCAGAGCGTTATACTGAGCAAGGTGAAAAAAAATTCGTTCTCTAAACAGTGTGTTAGAAATAAAAGATAGTGGCTGAGAGTTTGATTTTAAACATGCTAAGCAACAGGTATAAGAGCTAAAAGCAGCAGCGGCTTTGGCATTGGCTTGTCTTTGGTAGAGCGCTTATGTGGCGTGAATTGCTTGAGTTTGATGGTTGAATCTTCCGCTGAGGGTAGTTGTATTATTCTAAAAAGTCGATAGTCAAAATATAAAAGCCGCTATATAGGCGGCTTAATTTTTAATTGAAGACTTACTTAGTCGATGTAAAGTTTCTTCTCAACTGTCTTGTATTCTCTCTCACCACTTGTGTCGAAGTAATACTCGATCTCTACAGTTACGCTGTTTTCATTGGTAGGAGTATTATCTTCCATATATGTAATGTAATTATTGTTGGAATCATACATTTCTAAACATACTCTAGAGTATTTACCATTTTTCTGAGCGCTAGAGCGGATTGGAGATGAACCTTCAACAGTTTCATTGTCAGCTAGTTGATAAAAATGTTGTGTTGAATAGTTGCTATACCAAGTATTGTTAATTCGCGTTTCAACGCCATTTACTACCGCTTTTTTAGGTATCACATTGTTGAATTTAACGCCGAATTTAGATGGAACTAAGATACATACTTTACCGCGAACATCACTGTTGCTTCCAGCAGCTACATCTGCAGTATTTTTACTTATAATTAACTCACCTGCTTTACGGTAGTTTAAGTTATCAGCAACAAACGCATTGTCAGTGAATGCTTCGGTGTTTTCGATAGCTACCGTACTAGAGTGGTTAATTTCTTCTAACCCATCAGTCTTCTTGTTAACGATTTTTTCTATATTGAAGCGGTAGCTATGACCTTCTTCTAATTTTGCGTTTGGCTTTAAAGTTAATGCTGTGTCATTGAAGCTCAGAGTACTGCTTGAATCAACTTCAACATTCTTATATTCAAAGTAAGTTGTACCTGGCTCGACTGAATCATCCTTAGATGCATTACCTGGGGTGGCAACTAATACGTTTTCTTGTTGTATTGTAACTACTGTTTCTTCATTGATAGCAATAGGGGCATTAAAGAAGTAAGTGAATGCTTGCTCTTGGTTAAGCTCTTCAGTTCTAGTTACAACTTGAAGAGAAAGGTTCTGTTCTGTATTTTCCTCAAGCACAACGACTACGCTAAGTACATTGTTTTCAACTGCAATGTCATGGTCATGCCAGCTGTTTAAAACGCCTTCAACATTATAAGATTCTGTTTGCTCATCGTAGCTACGAACAGTCAGATATCTTGATTTATATTGAATATCATTAAGAGTGAACTCAGGAATATAAACTCTCAGTGTTCCAAGATAGTTAGCATCAACAGAGTGAGTTCCTAGAGCTTCATCATAAGTAAAGTTAGATGAACCAAAATCATTGTTCGTTGCAAAGACATGTTCAGGCTTTATCGCTTCACCATTTGCATTGATAAAATTAAGTTCTAACTTAAACTCTTCGGCTTTTTGCTTATCTAAATAAAATAACTGATTGTTTTCTAACTGATTGGTGTACCCAGCATCAAAATAAGTTACGTCATTAGTACCATCGTTATCTAGATCACGGTCTTGCTCTAAAAATAGGTTAATACCCTTAGGCACCATTAGCTCATACATACCTGTTTCAGAATTAAAAATTGCTTTAGATAAGTTGTCTCCTGCGACTTGTTTAAGAGCACTGAAACCGTTGCTGTCTGCATCTAGATCAGCTTCTAGGTGCAGATCTGTGAAAGGTAAGTTGGTTTTTTCATCTAAAACAGTGAACTCGATAGTTTTCGGCTGACCGACTTCAAAAGCCACTAGGTTTTGGACAAACTTATCTGTTTTATATGCTGTTCTAAAGAAAAAATGACGCATAACAATAGCATTTGATGCACTGCTTACTTTTGCTATTAGGTCAGTGTTTGCTGGAAGTTCAGATACTTCAAACGAGCCATCTGCAGCAAGAGAAACGGCATCGTACCATTGGTTGTTGTAGTAAAAAGCAATAGATAAATCGCTTGGAAGCGTATCTCCCTCAGTTGCAAGCTCTACTGAGCCTACTAGTGTGATGGCTGTTTTCCATGCTTCAGCTTGTTGTTTTGTGTAGTCTAGCTGATTTTGTAAGATTTGATTTTGCTGCTCTAGCTGCTGTACTAGTGCATCGTTATTGTTGTTATTGTTATCTTCAACTTCTAAACAACCTGACAGTGCGATACATGCTGTGATACCTAACGCAACTTTAGAATAATTAAACATTGTTATTTTCCTTTTATTAACAATAGCCTCTGTATTTAGAGGGCAGCTATTTAAGCACTTTTTTGAAATAAAAGCAGGTGTTTGTTTACAATTGTTTACTTTTCTTATTGGCAATAAATGAAATTGTTTGCTGCCAAATTAACCTTGACTCATTTGATGAGTTTGACTTTGTTTGATTATAAAGGATTAGCTTTTTATTTTTGGTTAGTTCTTTAGTGTTTCTTTATTGTAATGACGTGTAAATGAATTAAATATTTAATAGTTTTTTCTTATCAGTTTTATACTTTGCTTAGTCTAGACTAATGCTGTTGTGTTAGCTGATACGCTAAATTTATGATTTTCTTGTTGCTGCTTTTTCTCTTGTTTTCTTCTTTTACTGCAAATGCTTCAGAGCACTTTAGTGATCACGAGTCTTATTGCCTACAGAAAGATGAGCAAGCTTGTTTAGATTTGTTAAAGAAGCAGAGTGACGCTGTGCCCATTTATTCTAAAGCCTGGTTTAAGCTTATCTCTTATAAGCTCGATTACTACTACGATAAACGAGAGTTTAAAAAATTAGAACAAACAATTACTCCGCTGTTTTCAATAGAAAGTATGCCAGATGTTTTTGAGCTACAGCTTAATTATTACTACTCAAAAACATTGGCTTATTTTGGTAAGAGAGAAGAAGCAAAACACTATGCGCAGTTAGCTATTTCTAAATTAGAGAAAATCTACCATATCTTTGAAGACCCTATGCGGATGGTAGAAATTGCAAATTTGGAGTATGTGTTTGGTGATAGACAAAAAGCCTATCAATTATTGCTATTGGCCGAAAACAAGTTTGGCAAGCGAGGCGATCCTGTATTTCACCTTGAATTACATACCAACAAAGGTCATATCTTTTTTATTTGGCAAAATTATGAACGTGCAGCGAAATTTTACAAACTAGCACTAGATTGGATTAAAGACACTGAGCATGATGCTAAAAAAGTAGTGGCTTACTCTAATATTGCCAGAACTTATCAATTGATGAATAAACATGAGTTGGCGCTTGAGCATTTTAAACGCACAGAAGAGTTATTATTAGCGCAAAATAATCCAAGGCTTTTAGCGGTAATACTTATTCGAACGGCTGAAGTATATGAACAACTGAATGATCTTGATAAATTGACGCACCTTATGCCAAGAATAAACTTTGGTGATCTTTCTCATGGCTATCATGAAACCTATAAGAGACTCGCTAAGTTAATAGCCTCGAACTCAAACTCTCCAAAGTTAAGCTCTTCACAGCTCAATTAATCGATAACCAGTTTATTCAATCTTTAACCATATAGACATCTTAAGATAACCGCCTCTTATTTAGGAGTGGTTATGAAAATAAAAATGAATGTGTTAATTATCGGTGCAGGTCAAATGGGCTTAGTACTAGGAAGTCGCTTATCAACTTTAAATATTGATTATTTGATCCTTGATAAACACAAGCGTGTTGGCGACCAGTGGAGGAAACGTTATCAGGGCTTAACCCTATTCACCCCAAATAAGTTAAATCGGCTCCCTAGTTTTTATATCCCTCATTCTCAAGGAGATTATTTAACTAAAGACGAGTTTGCTGACTATTTATCAGAGTTTGCCTTGCATCATAAGCTGGCAGTTAAAACAAATTGTCATGTATTGAAGATAACTCATGATGGAATTAATGATTTTTCTGTTCTTACCGAGTATGGGGTGATTAAAGCGAAGCAAATTGTACTTGCCACAGGAGCTTTTAATATGCCCGTGAAACTTTCTAATGGAGATACTCAGTTCTTGCAGTTAGGTCTAGGGCAGTTACAGAAAATGGACTTTAAAGGTCAGAAAATTCTAGTTGTGGGTGATGGCGCTTCGGGTCGGCAAATTGCCAAAAAGCTCAACGATAAAAACAAGGTTTACTTGGCACAAGGTAAAAAGCGCTATCTGTTTCCGGAACATATTTGGGGAGTTAAAACTTTTTCGTTGCTGAAATTGTTTGGTTTTTTAAGGCTTTCTAAAGACTGCAAAATCGCTCAGTTTTTAAAAAGTAGAGACCCTTTCCCTGATACGAGTATTAATAACGAAGCACTTGTAGCTTTAGGCGTTGAATTAAAACCTAGAGTTATTTCGGTGGGTGATGATTGTGTTACTTTTGATGATGGAGAAAAGTTTGTGCCAGACATTTTGATTAGCGCGATTGGCTATAAAGATGACTTTAGCTTTATTCAAATTCCTCAGTTACATAAGGACAATAATGAGTTTGATGTAAGTACAGCTGAAACGATGGGAATTTTTCAAATAGGGCGGCCTTGGCAACATAATCGCGCAAGTGGTTTGATCTGTGGTGCTGAATTTGAAGTTGAAAATGTATTAAAAAAACTAAATCGATCCTAAAGCGATTTAGTTTTCTCTTTCTCGCCTAGTTCTCTTCAAGTTTTCCTTGCCTCAAAATAAAAAGTTTATTTATGAGCGTTGGTTTAAGAAATAAAAAACCCGCAACATGTGCGGGTTTTTTTATATCTTTGCTATTAAGCAGTGAAGCTTACTGGGCGACGCTCTTTGCGTTCACCACGCTCTCCATCACGACGAGGCTTACGGTCGCCACCACGGTTATCACGGAAGCTACGCTTACCTTCACCACGGTTACCACGATCGTTACGCTCACCACGGAAGCCACGCTCTTGACCACCACCGGCTTGATCAGCTGGATGTGTGCTCTTAGTCATGTTCATAGGACGCTTACAGATAAATACGTTCTTGAAATGACCTAATACGTCAGCTGGCATATCTTTCGGAAGCTGGACCGTGCTGTGCTCGTTGAATAAACGAATATCACCGATGAACTTGCTTGAGATATCAGCTTCATTCGCAATTGCACCAACGATGTTCTTAACTTGTACACCGTGATCACGACCAACATCGATACGATATGTATCCATTGGTGTTTGGCTGCTATTGCGATTGCCACGGTCACCACGTTCACGACCACGACGCTCACCACCACGTTCATTACGCTGGCCATCACGGCCACGGCGATCATCACGTTCACGACGTTCACGCTTAATTTCTTCAACTTTTAACGGTGAAGATTCTTGTGCAAGCGCTAGTAACGCACCCGCTAAGTCTTCAGGGCTTAGTTCAAGCTTTTGAGCAAGATCTACAGCAACTTCATTAAAGAAAGTAATGTCTTTGTGCTCTAGTGCATTAGTAAGCTTAGCTTGTAATGCTGCGATACGTTTTTGCTCAACTGTTTTCGCATCTGGTAATTCAACTTCTGCAATCTCAGACTTAGTGTGACGCATGATGTTACGTAGTAAGTAACGCTCATTGCCTTTCACGAATAGGATTGCTTTACCAGTACGACCAGCACGGCCAGTACGACCAATACGGTGAACGTATGCTTCGCTGTCTTGCGGGATATCGTAGTTGATAACTAAACTTAAACGCTCAACGTCAAGACCTCGTGCTGCAACGTCAGTTGCGATTACGATGTCCACTAAGCCGCTTTTTAAACGGTCAACTGTACGTTCACGTGCTTGTTGGTTCATGTCACCATTTAATGGTGCAGCAGAGAAACCTTCACGCTCAAGTAGTTCTGCAAGTTGAACAGTATCGTTACGTGTACGTACGAATACGATTGCGCCATCGTAATCTTCAGCTTCTAGGAAGCGAACGATTGCTTTGTTCTTATGAACAGTAGAGCGCCAGAAAACTTGTTCAACTGTTGATACAGTTGAGTTACGTGCTGCGATTCGAACTTGCTCAGCGTTGTCTAAGTACTTAGTACAAATAGACTGAATTTGCTTAGGCATAGTTGCTGAGAACAAACAAGTTTGCTTGTCTTCAGGTGTTTTTTCCATGATGTTTTCAACATCTTCAATGAAGCCCATGCGAAGCATTTCGTCAGCTTCATCAAGAACAAGTGCATTAAGCTGCGATAAATCAATTGTTTTACGGTTGATGTGGTCGATAAGACGACCCGGTGTCGCAACAATGATTTGTGCACCGCGGCGTAAAGCACTAAGCTGGATGCCGTAGCTTTGACCACCATAAAGCGCTAGTACTTCAACGCCTTTAGTGTATTTAGCATATTGTTCAAATGCTTCTGCTACCTGAATAGCAAGTTCGCGTGTTGGTGTTAACACCAAAATTTGTGGCTGCTTCGTAGCCGGGTCAATATTGTTTAATAGTGGTAATGCAAATGCTGCTGTTTTACCTGTACCCGTCTGCGCTAGTCCCAGTACGTCCTTTCTTTCTAGCAATAACGGTATACATTGAGCTTGGATCTCAGATGGTGTCTTATATCCTTGCTCTTCGACTGCTTTTAAAATTGCAGGTGAAAGATCTAAAGATTCAAACGTGACTGGTTCTGACATTAATGCGCCTCAACGAATTTAAAGAGGCGCGCATTGTATAGGAAAAGCCCAGCAATTGCTTGTATAAATTAGAACTAATTTATATGTGACTGATGTTGTACGAAATTTAATCAGTGTGTTTTGTGCAAATTTACAGCAAAGTAACAAATTCAAGGCTTTTAGGGCTTTTTACTTTTCTGCAAACATGTATTGCTTAATTACTGTACAAACCTAAATTTTCTTTTGCATAGGCTTCAAAATCGGTAAATCCACCAATGTGAGATTGATCTAAGAAAATCTGTGGCACAGTCGGGCAAGGTTTGCCTGCTGACTTTTCTAAATCTGCTTTGCTCACATCTTCTTTAATGATGTCTACGTAGCGATAGTTAAAATCGTCACGCTCTGTTTTTAAACGCTCAGCAAGTTCTTTTGCACGAACACAGAAAGGACAGCCTTCACGACCAAAAATAACTGTAAACATATTGAATTCCTCGTTGATGATTTTGTTTAACTGCAATTAAGTTTAGAAGAATTTATAAGAAGTAAAAGTTGATTAATTGAATCGGATTCATCAATAAAAATGATTATTCCTAAACAGAGGGTTTATTAAGAGTTAGGTTCTATAAACGGTCTTGATGAGGTGGTAGCCAAACTTCGTTTTCACAGGACCATGTACTTCAAACAGAGGCTTTTTAAACACGTTCTTGAATAAAGTATGCCCAAGCTTTAGATTTGAAAATGTTCTCAGATAGGGCTTCCCCAGATATGGCAAGCCCTAGGAGGGCCGAAAACTAATTTAAAAGCGATATTAGAAAGTTACGCTAAACCCAATAGACGGGCGCATTTCAAAGTCATCGGTTTCTTCTTCAATATATAAGTCATTTACTGACTTCACTTTTTTGTAATCTAGATCAATGCTACTCACATTGTCTTGGCCGTATGCGTTCATCAGTTCCAGAATAAGCTTACCGTCTAGGCCAAACACGCGTGTTTTACGTTCAAAACGTATGTCGAGTCTGTGGTACAGATCGTGACGCTCTGAGAATGGTTCGCCATAGACAGGTAAAAAGCGATTATCGAAGTCAGGGTTTTCTCTCACACCAACAATCGGTGTATAAGCTTGACCGCTGCGTGCCGTAAAATTAAAGCCGCCTTGCCAGAGTTCATTGATTTCGTAGTTAAATACTGCATTGAACACAAATGGGGTATCGGCATAGTAGTCACGCGTGACATTATTTCTTAAGTCCGTACGCTCACTTTTGGCATAACTAAATGCTAGCCACCCATACCAGTTATCGGTTTTGTTTTTATTGATCAGAAAGTCAATACCATAGGCTCGGCCTTCAACATCATTGGCATATAGGTTTTGCGCATCAGGTGCGTCTTCCGCAATGGCAAGTGGTAAGTCGTCCATGGTTTTGTAATAAGCTTCAACAGACCAAGACCACTCATTTTCAAGTTCTTGTGCGAACCCTAGAGTCGTGTGATTTGCTGATTG
>CAYZOE010000025.1:18072-47504 GCA_964479805.1 uncultured Pseudoalteromonas sp.
TCTTCTTCGAAATATCCTTCCGTTAATGTGGCTCGTTTACCATATTCAAGTCGACCAGAATGATCTAACACCCCTAATCCGACTCTAAAGTGATAATTTTTGTTGTAGTGATCCCATAAGATATTTTGGCTGGTGAACTCACGGATAAATCGTGCATCGCCCTGAAATTCAGGTGTCTTTTGTGCAAGTTCAGCACGTTCATTAAAGCCTGCTGCGGCAGAGTCTTGCGCGCCAGTAAAGTTAAACGTTAGAGTATTATTCGCATTGATATCCCAAAGCCATTTCCCTTGATAATCGTGATCGTCCGGTGCATCGTTTATGATCACCCCTGTTAATTCGCCATCATCATCTTCAAGTTCTTCTCCTTCCGAGAAAAATAGCGGCAAAGTGCTTTTACGGGCTGAAAAGTAAAATGCGGTATTCTCTGTGGCTTGACCTTCAACAAATACACCGGCATTAAACATCGAAAAATCTAGGGTAGTGGTTATAGGTTGATATTTAGGGTTGCGTAATGTTACGTCAAACACGGCGCCAGTGGCGTTGCTATAGCCTGCGCCATAGCCTGCTGAATAAAGCTGGAAATCTTGAATAATATGACGATTGAAAATAGAGCTGCCAAAGTCATGGAATATGTAGCCTGCTGGCATAAAGTCTACTTCAAAGATATTATCACTGGGTGATGAACCACGTACAGCTGGCTCGCTCATTGAGCCGCCAGCAGCAACCACGCCAGGTAGTGCATAAACGGCTCTTAACGGATCGCCAAGGGCACCG
Source organism: uncultured Pseudoalteromonas sp. (assembly GCA_964479805.1). Classification (GTDB taxonomy): domain Bacteria; phylum Pseudomonadota; class Gammaproteobacteria; order Enterobacterales; family Alteromonadaceae; genus Pseudoalteromonas. The sequence continues at coordinate 18,847 of CAYZOE010000025.1, forward strand.
GGCATTTCAATCAACTTTTCAGTGTCTTCGGTTATTTCACTGGTGATACTGCTGCGTTTATAAAGTACTTCAATGTGCTCCATTTCTTTGTTCTGTGGCTTTTGCTCATCAGCATGAACAGATAGTGAAATGGCTAAAAATAGCGGTGAAAACTTAAATAGGGTTGTTGAAAATGCGCCGAGCTTGTTCATTTGGAGTCCTTGTTGCAAGCTGAGTTTGTATATGTTGGCGACTAGTTTAAGGAGATAAGTTGTAAGTGTGTTGCGGGTTTAAGTAAGAAAGTGTAGAGGTGCGTCTACACTTTATTACAAAAGTTGTTCATAAAGGCATGTTTACAAATGTTTTCTGACTAAGGCTTTCTTATTTAATTAACACAGCTTATAAGCGGGCTCTTAATCCAAGCTCTGTCGAATACCCAACAGAACGCTCAGTTATTATAAGGTTCTCATCAATCACATAATAAGTTGGGTAGGCTTTCACCTTAAAGTTAGCAGCGATTTGATGATTACCCATGAGCACAGGCATGCTAAGGTCTAAATCTTGTGTGAAGGCTTCAACCGCCTCTATTGAGTTATAATCTAATGCAATAGCAACGGCACTAAGTTTTTGTTGTTCATGAAGCTTATCTAAATTTGGCATGCTGAACTTACAAATACTGCACCAAGGTGCAAAGAAGTACACAACGGTTTGCTGCCCTTCAAATTCGCTTAAACTGACTTTTTTATGCTCATTTTCAAGTGTCGGTAATGAGAAGTAAGGTGCAGGTTGCTCACCGTTATCAGCTAACATACCTAGCTCTTGGTAAGCGGTTACTGCGATAAATATCACCGTAAAAATGGCTAATTGAAGTACTTTTTTGATCATCTTTGAAACGTATTGGGTCCTTTATATTTTAATAGACCCGACGTTAACACCGAAAATTACAGATAGAAACTAAAAACATGTTTCTATCTGTTTCAATTGCTAAGATCTCGCATATTTCATTTTTACAGAATACTACTCACCTAAATAACGTTTGGCCTTTTGGGGCTTAATTTTCTCTAAGTCAACCAACACGAGCCCGTCAATACAATTACTAAAGTCGGGGTCGACGCTAAAACACAGGAAGTTCACGCCACCGTCTTCGCACAATTCTGTATATTGCTTAAATAAAGTCGGTACTTGAGCGTTCATATTTGCGAGTATGTGCTTTAGTTCACTAAAATCTGTCTTGATATTATTACCCAAAAATAGATTCTTATAATTCTCTTGCTGAGCACTATCTAAGCGATATTTATGTTTGGCAATGGCATGCTCGGGCAAATGACCAAAATAATGCTGATAGTGATACACCAGCATGGCTTTGGCTTCTTCAGGTAAGGCATTCGATAGGCTTACGGCACCAAATAAATAACGGTGCTCAGGGTAACGTTTTACGAATGCACCTATACCATACCAAAGATAATCTAAGCTTTTTCGCCCCCAGTATTTTGGTTGCACAAAACTACGGCCAAGTTCTAAGCCGTGTTCAAAATATGGCGTCATTTTGTCACTGTAATCGACTAGTGTATCCGTGTACAAGCCTTCACGGCCTTGTTGCTGAAGTACTTTCTTGGCGCTGGCAAGACGGTAGGCACCAACGAGTTCAAGTTGATTAGGGTCCCATAAAATAAGGTGCGTGTAATGCATATCGTATTTATCTATGTCTCGGCGCTTACCTGTACCTTCACCAACTGCTCTAAATGCATGTTCACGTAATCGGCCTAACTCTCTGAAAATGACCGAGCTACCTGTGTAATGATAAAGATAAATTTGCATACCATCTTGCGTTTCGCCAATACGCTCACACGCTTCAAGGGCGTTCTTTAAAGCTTTTTTACACTCGGGAGGTGCAACAGGTGTTTGTGTTGTGAGCGGCAACGTTTTTTTTGAGCCAATGCGATAGAGCTGCTTACGGATCAGAGAGACCATTTCTTTGTCTTTCACATTGTTGTGCAAATAAGACTCAGGTGGAATGCATGCACCAATTTCGAACTCTAAAAATTTTTGGCGTTGCTTAAACATTTCCTTAACCAATAGCAAGCTTGCTAGTGGTTTATAGAGCATGGAAGTACCATAAAACAAAGGGCTATTTTTGGCTTTAATGTGAATGGGCAAAATAGGGCAGTTGGCGCGTTTTGCCATTCTTAGAAAGCCACTGTTCCATTTACAGTCTTTGATCCCTGTTGGGCTGAGACGTGATACTTCACCTGCAGGAAATATAAGCATAGCGCCACCTTGTTTGAGGTGCTTATGAATATTGCTGAGCTCTTGCTTTCGGCTAGTCCCCGATAAATTATCAACTGGAAGCAATAGTGAATGCATCGGTGTTAGCGACATCAGCATGCGATTTGCTACGACTTTTAAGTCTCCTCGTACCTTACTAATAAGTTTTACTAGAGCGAGTGCATCTAAAGAGCCGATAGGGTGATTTGCGACGATCACAACAGAGCCTTCGCTTGGAATATGCTCGAGTTGCTTAGTGGTGTAACGGGCATCAAACTCAAGTTCGTCTAGCACTTGCTCAACAAACTCTAATCCTTGTAAATGCGGGTAGGTATCTGCAAATGCCACAAATTCTTGCTCATGAAGTAAATAACCCAAGCCTTTTTTTACTAGTCCTTTTACTTTTGGGGACTTTTCTAGCTGGGGTAAATTTGCTTCGATAACCTTATCGACACTGATCATAGTAAATCTCAACTCTAAGTGTTTTTTGTAGATTAAAAACACTGTGTGACAAGGCTGTTGCAAATTTACGGTGCTTTTATGACAGCCGACATTGTTTTATGGTTTTAATGAAACCCTCGCTTGAGTCTTAATTACATGACCAATATGATTATCAACAAGTTGCTTTATTAGGAATCACAAATGTCAGTTTTAGTCTGTGTCACAGGTCGTAATAACGACAAACTCCTTGCTGAACTCAGCGCACAGTTACCCAATGTTAAAATTTCTGAGTGGCCGCACTGCGAAAACTTAGCTGAAATCGAATTTGTATTGGCGTGGAAAGCACCCGAAACAATTTGGGCGCAGTTACCTAACTTGCAAGTGGTGCAGAGTTATGGTGCTGGGGTTGATGCGATTGATCTAAGTATTATTCCTGAACATGTTCAAGTCACTCGCATTGTAGATACGCAGCTGGCAGAAGATATGGCTGAATATGTCTTAGCACACATTTTAACGCATAAACTTCGTATTAAAGAGTACCTAGTAAAACAGCAAAAAGGGCAGTGGAAGCCAAAACGAGCACATGCGACTCAAAATGTGGGTATTTTAGGTATGGGAGAGCTAGGGTTAAATGTTGCGAACAAGCTGATTAGCAATAACTTTAAAGTAAGCGGTTGGTCTCGCTCTGAAAAGCAATTAAAGCACATTAAGCATTTTCATGGTGAGGCTCAGTTATCTGATTTTCTAAAAGAGCTTGATGTATTGGTTTGTTTATTGCCATTGACGTCAGATACAGAAGAGATTTTGAATTTAGAGGTGTTTAAGCAGTTACCAGATCATTGTCTACTAATTAATGTTGCTCGAGGTAAACATTTAAATGAATCTGATTTATTAGTAGCCCTTGAGCAAGACGAACTCGCCGCTGCAGTATTGGACGTATTTACCGAAGAGCCTCTACCTAAAATGCATTCTTTTTGGTCTCACCCCAAAATAACCATTACACCACATTGTGCGGCTTTGACTCAGCTCAAAACAGTCTGTGAACAAATTGCAGAAAATGTCAAAGCACAACAAGCAAACAGACGACTAAATAACCTGGTGTGCAAACAAAAAGGGTATTAAAAGCGAAATGATTAAGTTTTATTCCGCAACGTTATAGTACATAAGTATTGGAAGTTGTTGAGTTGAGGGGCTTATTCATGCCTTTCACTTACTGTATAAAAAAACACCTTGTGTGAATTTTATACTTTCAGTAATTTAGTAAAAAAATAATAATAAACAGGGTAATACAATGCGTGACAGCCAAGGTGGAGTAAAGTTTTCTTTCGTTTTTATATCGGTTATTCTTTTGGCAATATCGGCATGGTTTACCCAAGCTAAGGCGACAGAGCTTCCTGATCACGGTAGCTGCGTCGCTCATGAAGAGATCAACGCTTAGCGTGTTGCTCTCGATTTTCTAGCTTTTTCTCATTACTTTTAGTCAACAACACATAGGTGGAGCCTGAGCCTCCGTGGCATTTCAGCGCGCTGTGAAACGCTAAAACGATTGGCATTTCTTGTAACCATTTATTAGTATAACTTTTTAAAATGGCCGGGTGCGGTTTGCTGTTTAGGCCAATACCATGTCTTATCAGCAAGACACGAATGCTTCTTTGCTGACAATCGGTAACAAAATCAAAGAGTGTTTTTCTTGCCTCTCGAAATGTTTTGCCATGTAAGTCTAATGTGGCGTCGACTTGATATTTACCCAAACGTAGATTTTTAAAAACACCATGTTGCACACCACTTTTTTTAAAGCTCAATAAATCGTGTGGATCAAGTAAGTCTACATACTCGGTGGAGAGGTAATTTGCGTCGAACTCTAACTCTTGTTCAGCGGCTTTACGCTTCTCAAGTTGACTTAGAGTCGGAGAGTTTTTTTTCTTTTGTAGTTCTATGTGATTGTTTTTGGCAAGCGGGGTGACATCACCCATCGAAGCCATAAACAATTCTTCATCTGTCATCGCCATACGTCACCTCAGCTGTAGGATTGAAGATATGGCGATGATTTTAGCCTAGCCTTAAGGAATTGGCTACCAAGACAATTCAAAGACAAGGTTAATAATATGTTAGTCGGTATGACTTAATTTTAGTTGTCCGAATGTATACACTTTAAATAGATAAAATGTATTGATCATAATTAGGCTTAAATTTGACACCACACTGGTACTCATCAGATCAAAACTAAACGACAAAAATAATAAGCTACAAGCGGCCAATGCGGCAACGCGCAAAGTAGTTAAGTGGTTGATAAAAAAGGCTCCAGCACCTAAAAGTAGAAGCACAATATTTAACAACAAGTCGAGCTCGTTTGGCATGGTCTGTTTGGGTTCCTGTGATTGGTTAAAGGAGCGACATTATGGTGTTAGTTTGACCATGCTTCAAACGAGTATTTTTCTAATTTTCAGATTAGTTTTTTTAATTCGAAATGAGCGCTCTTAAGGCGCCAAAGAAACCTTCTTTCTTGATTATTTGATATTTCTGGCAAGTATCCGGGTCGAGCTTATCCATACATAAGTAGAGTGTATTCTTATCCAGAGCTGGCCTTGGATGTAACGATGAATCAAAGATAACCGGATCAAGACCAGGTAGTGCAGACCAATAGACACTCGTAGCTACTACGCCTACTTTTTCGTATGTGATTAGCTGAGGCTTTGGGAAGACTATAAAAATTAGGGCAATAATACTTAAAATTATCCAACGTTTAATACCCTTGGGTTTCTCAGACACGCTCTGTTGAGCCTGAGCCTGAGCCTGAGCCTGAGCTGCCCTTTGTTGTTGAGGAGAAGGACGTTTTTTCTTTTGGTTGCTTGGGCGCTTTTTTTTCTGAGGTTGTATTTGCCCTAATAGAGATTGTTTTTTTGATTGATTAGACATTCGTTTTGTAGCCTTTTATTTGCATGTCTCTATAATGGTTCTATGATTTAATCATAGCCTAAATTTATTCGGCAGCATATTGAAAGGATGATTATGGATCAACAGATCTCAGTACTGATAGTGGACGACGTGGGTACAGTTCGTAGTTTCTTACATCAAACATTGATGCACTTGGGGATAGACCATGTGAGAGAAGCCTCTACTGCGACACAATGTATTACCGCATGCGAAGAGCAACATTTTGATATTGTGTTTTTGGATATTGAACTGCCTGATGGTGACGGTAAAGAGTTGATCGCTGAGATTAATAAAATTAACGAAAATATTAATGTCGTGATGGTATCAGCCCATTCAACGGTTGATAACGTCAAAGATGCGATTGAAAGAGGTGCCAAAGGGTTTGTGGTAAAACCATTTTCACCAAAGAAAATTGCAGCGATGTTAAAGAAATTTTATCCTGAATTGGAGCTTTACTAATAAAGAGCAGCTTCTTCCTTTCTTAAAGGCAAAAAAAAACCGACTTTAAAGTCGGTTTTTTCATTCAAAAACAAATTATAGTGCTTTTATTTTAGCAGCTAAACGGCTCTTATGACGAGCAGCTTTGTTTTTGTGAATAAGACCTTTAGTTGCGTAACGGTCTAAAACTGGAGTTACAGCGGCGAAAGCTGCAGTTGCAGTTTCTTTGTCGCCAGCTTCAATAGCAGCTAAAGTTTTCTTGAATAAAGTACGCATCATAGAACGACGGCTTGCGTTGTGCTTACGACGCTTTTCGCTAGTAATAGCGCGTTTTTTTGCAGACTTGATGTTAGCCAAGGTTTGCTCCTAACAATCTTAAAATAAGCTTAATTTAAAGGCCGAGGAATATGCCTGTTTTATTCTCAAAAGTCAATAAAAAATGACCACCCAGCCTTTTCCATTTGGGTCATATTGGCCTGAATGTACTAAAACCATGGTTTTAAGTTGCATAGCGCTAGTTGCAACAGGCTTAGAATCATCAAAACCGTAACACCTCATGGTTTTGTGATTATTATGGCGATTGTATCAAATCTATAACTCGACACCTAGTGTTAAACGAAAGATATTTATAAATAGTCGAGGGTTGGCGTTCAAGGACAGTACAAGTCTGTGGCATAATCTGCCAGTTATATGTTTTTGGGAGTAAATTTGTGGCGAAAGGGTTATTTAAATCAGGCATGATAGTCAGTGCCATGACGATGATTTCACGCGTGATGGGGCTAGTCAGGGATGCTGTAGTTGCAAATTTACTTGGAGCGGGACTTGCTGCTGATGTATTTTTATTTGCGAACCGCATCCCAAACTTTTTAAGGCGATTATTTGCCGAAGGCGCATTTGCTCAAGCATTTGTACCTGTGCTATCCGAAATAAAAGAAACGCATGGCGATGACAAAGTTAGATTGTTTGTTGCTCAAGCTGCAGGCACATTGGGAACAATTTTACTGATAGTTACTATTCTTGGTGTGATTGGCTCCCCCGTCATCGCAGCGTTATTTGGTACAGGTTGGTTTATAGATTGGTGGCAAGGAGGTGAAAATGCAGAAAAGTTTGAATTGGCGAGTGGTTTATTAAAATTTACCTTTCCATATTTGTTCTTTGTTAGCTTGGTTGCGCTCAGCGGTGCTGTGTTAAATGTTTATAATCGTTTTGCAGCAGCAGCTTTTACGCCTGTTTTGTTAAACATCTCTATTATCAGTTGTGCGATTTTATTACATGATGCTTTTGATGTGAGCGCTTACGCACTGGCTATTGGGGTATTCGTTGGTGGTGTTGTACAGCTTTTATTTCAAATTCCTTTCCTTTTGCGTATCGGTATGGTGCATAAGCCATTGTTTGCTTGGCGCTCACCTGAGGTGACGAAAGTACGCAAGTTAATGTTACCCGCCATGTTTGGGGTGTCGATTTCGCAAATAAACTTATTGCTTGATACCATCATTGCTTCATTATTAGTGACGGGCTCTATTGCTTGGCTTTATTACTCTGACAGGCTGATCGAGTTCCCATTAGGCTTGTTTGGTATTGGTATTGCCACGGTTATTTTACCCGCATTGTCTAAACTACATGCCACAGAAAAGTCAGAAGATTTTCAGAGCACATTAGACTGGGGTGTACGTTTTGTTCTGTTTTTAGGCTTTCCTGCTATGGCGGGGTTGATGGTGATTAGCCCGCTTATTATCTCTGTTTTATTTGATCATGGAGCCTTTTCCGAAAGTGAAGTCGATCACGTTAAAGCGGTGAGTATGGGCGTTGCCGCCTATTCGGTGGGCTTAGTCAGTTTTATGTTAATTAAGGTATTAGCGCCTGGTTTCTATGCCCGCCAGGATACAAAAACACCGGTCAAGATCGGTATTATCACGCTTGTTTTGAACATGGTATTTAATATCATGCTTGCCCCATTCATTGGCTATTTGGGTTTAGCTTTAGCAACCTCCTTATCAGCAAGTTGTAATGCGTTTTTACTTTATAGAAAGCTGAACCAGCAAGGTGTGTATCAATTCTCTTCTTTTAGTCTATGGTTTGCATTGAAATGTATTGTGAGCGCAATACTGATGGCTGTGTTGGTTTACTTTATTGCCCAGCAATACACTTGGCAAAGCTGGAGCCTGATAGAGCAAATCACATTACTTTGCGCTTTACTGGCTGTGGCTATGGTAAGTTACTTCGGAGCCCTTTTTGCATTTGGGGTACGATTGAAGACCATAAAAGAAGCCTCGGCTTAATACCTAACCTAAGGCATAGTATGAGCCTTAGGTTAAGGTTATCTGATTATTCGCATTTTCAAGCAACTTGGGTATAATCTGGCACTTTGAATAAATTGGTGGTGAAGGCTTTTATTTCATGCAATTAATTAGAGGCATCCATAATATTAGAGCAGAACACGCTGGGTGTGTGCTGACGATAGGTAATTTTGATGGTGTGCATCTAGGTCATGTTGCTGTTTTAAAAGGTTTAATGCAAGATGCTGAACAGTATGGGTTACCCAGTACCGTGATGTTGTTTGAGCCGCAACCGCAAGAGTTTTTTGCTAAAGACAAAGCGCCAGCACGGTTAACACGACTGAGAGATAAACTTGCTCTACTAGATAAACTCGGCATTGATAGAGTGATCTGCGTCAAGTTTGACAAAGAGTTTGCTGCGATGGATGCCGAACAGTTTATTCGACAAGTGTTATTCAAAAAGCTAGGTGTTAAAGCACTCACAGTGGGTGATGACTTTAAATTTGGCAAAAACCGCCAAGGTGATTTTGATATGTTGAGCACAATTGGCGCTGAATTAAATATGCATGTCAAAAGCACAGCCAGCTTACGCCGTGATGATTGCCGTGTAAGTAGTACTTTAATAAGAGCGGCACTTGCGCAAGGTGATTTAGATTCGGCGCACCAGATGCTAGGTCATACCTATGCGATTTCAGGTCGTGTGATCCATGGCTGGAAAAAAGGCCGAGAGCTGGGTTTTAGAACTGCGAATATTGCACTCAAACGCCAAGTGATCCCTGTCCAAGGCGTGTTTGCTGTTAAAGTCTATTTAGACAACCGTGTATTTAACGGGGTGGCAAATATAGGCACAAAGCCAACGTTAAACGGCACGAAAGCACTATTAGAAGTGCATATATTTGATTTTGATGAAAATGTTTACGGACGTTTTCTAAAAGTGGAGCTGGTTAAAAAGCTCCGAGATGAAAAAAAATTCGAGACATTGGCCCAGTTGACTGAGCAAATAGCAAGTGATGTGGCTGACGCACAACAATGTTTTACTATTAAGTAGCCGATACGGAAACTAGGATAAATGAGCGACTACAAACATACTTTGAACCTACCGGAAACTGAGTTTCCAATGCGCGGTAATCTTGCGCAACGCGAACCAAAAATGCTGAAAGCTTGGTACGAAGCTGACCTATACGGCCAAATTCGTAACGCGAAAAAAGGTAAGAAGCCATTTATTTTGCATGATGGTCCTCCATACGCAAATGGCGATATTCACTTAGGTCACTCAGTTAATAAGATTTTAAAAGACATTATTATTAAGTCTAAAACGCTTTCTGATTTTGATGCGCCTTATGTACCTGGTTGGGACTGTCATGGTTTACCTATCGAGCTACAAGTTGAGAAAAAAGTAGGCAAGCCTGGTCATAAAGTATCTGCAGCAGAGTTTAGAGAGAAATGTCGTGCATATGCTAAAAAGCAAGTAGAAGGCCAAAAAGCTGACTTCAAACGCTTAGGTGTATTTGGTGACTGGGACAAGCCTTACTTAACAATGAACTTCGACTTTGAAGCAAACGCAATCCGTGTTTTAGGTCGCATCATTAAAAATGGTCACTTACACAAAGGTGCTAAGCCTGTTCATTGGTGTACAGACTGTGGTTCGGCACTAGCTGAAGCGGAAGTTGAATACCAAGACAAGCAATCACCTGCGATTGATGTACGTTTTGACTTTGTTGACCAACAAGCGGTTGTTGCTGCATTTGGATTAGCAGAAGGTCATGAAGGTAATGGCACTGTAGGTACAGTTATTTGGACTACAACGCCTTGGACACTGCCTGCAAACCGTGCGGTAGCGGTTCACGAAAACCTAGAATACGCCCTTGTACAAGTTGAAGACGAAGGCAAAGTACAGCGCTTAATCCTTGGCTCTGAGCTTGTCAAAGATTGTATGGACCGTTTCGGTTTCAATCATTTCCATGTACTAGGTTATGCAAAAGGCGTAGCGTTAGATAACTTACGTGTTGCACACCCATTCTATGACTTTGACGTACCTGTAATATTAGGTGAGCACGTAACAACTGACTCTGGTACGGGTATTGTTCACACCGCACCAGGTCACGGTCAAGAAGACTTCGTGGCAGGTCAAGCATATGGCCTAGAAGTGGCAAACCCTGTTGGCGCAAACGGTGTTTACCTGCCTGATACTGAGTTATTTGCAGGTCAGCACGTATTTAAAGCCAATGCGAGTGTTATTGAAGTGCTAACCGAAAAAGGCGCGTTAATGCATCACCATGCACTTCAACATAGCTATCCTCATTGCTGGCGTCATAAGACACCAATTATCTTCCGAGCGACACCGCAATGGTTCGTAAGCATGGATCAAGCAGACCTACGTAAAGATTCACTGAGTGAAATCGAAAAAACGCAGTGGTTACCTGAGTGGGGCGAGAGCCGTATTGCAAACATGGTAGAAGGTCGCCCAGATTGGTGTATTTCACGTCAACGTACATGGGGTGTGCCAATTTCTTTATTCGTTGATAAAGACACTGGTGCATTACACCCAAATACTGAGAGCCTAATCGAAGACGTTGCAAAGCTAGTTGAAGAAAAAGGCATTCAAGCTTGGTATGACTTAGACGCAGCTGATTTAATCGGTGCTGATGCCGAGCAGTATGTAAAAGTACAAGATACGCTAGACGTATGGTTCGATTCAGGTGTAACACACGCTTGTGTGGTTGATGCGCGTGAAGATTTAACTGGTCCTGCAGATTTATACCTAGAAGGTTCTGACCAACACCGTGGTTGGTTTATGTCTTCTATGATGACTTCGGTAGCGATTAACGGACACGCTCCATATAAGCAAGTACTAACTCATGGTTTCACTGTAGATGAAAACGGTCGCAAGATGTCAAAATCTTTGGGTAACGTGATTTCTCCACAGAATGTTATGAATAAGTTAGGTGCTGACATTTTACGTCTATGGGTTGCATCAACAGATTACACGGCAGAAATGACAGTATCGGATGAAATCTTTAAGCGTTCAGCTGATCGTTACCGTCGTATTCGTAACACCAGCCGTTACTTACTTGCAAACTTAAGTGGTTTCAACCCAGTAACTGATCTTGTTGCTGTTGAGGATATGGTTGAGTTAGATCGCTGGATTGTGGCACGTGCTGCTGAGTTACAAAAAGAAATCATCAGTGCTTACGACAATTATCAGATGTTAGTTGTGACTCAAAAGCTTATGAACTTCTGTACAGGTGAGCTAGGTTCATTCTACCTAGACGTAATTAAAGACCGTCAATACACAGCTAAAGCTGACAGTCATGCACGTCGCTCTTGTCAATCTGCGCTTTACCACATTGCAGAGGCAATGACGCGTTGGATGGCACCAATCATGAGCTTCACAGCACAAGAAATTTGGGATGTATTACCAGGTGAGCGTGGTGACTTTGTATTTACTGATGTGTGGTACGAAGGCCTAGCAAATGTGACTGAAGGTCAGCTTGACAATACATACTGGCAGCAAGTGCTTGAAGTACGTGATGCAGTTAACAAGGTATTAGAAGCTGCGCGTAAAGATGAAGTTATTGGTGCAACACTTCAAGCTGAAGTGACGCTATACACTGGTGGTGATTTAGCTGAGACGCTGAATAAGATCGGTGATGAGTTACGCTTCGTACTATTGACGTCAAAAGCAAATGTTGAAGTAGTAAGTGCGAAACCTGAAGGTGCGGAGTCTTCAGACATTGATGGCTTATTCATTAAAGTCGCTTCAACGGATGCGAAGAAATGCGACCGCTGTTGGCACTATTGTGAAGACGTTGGTGCGCACGAAGGCCATGAAGAGATCTGTGGCCGTTGTGTGAGCAACGTTGACGGTGATGGCGAACAACGACAGTTTGCGTAGGAGCAACGAGTGACCGAAGTTAAACAAAAATCGGGTTTAATTTGGTTAGGACTGAGTCTACTGCTCTTTGCAGTAGACTACATAACCAAAGCTGTAGTCGTGGCAAATATGAAGCTCTATGAATCGATAGAGATTTTGCCAATTTTTAACTTCACTTACATGCACAACTATGGCGCTGCATTTAGTTTTTTAAGTGATGCAGGCGGTTGGCAACGTTGGTTTTTCAGCGGCATTGCGGTGGTGATCAGTTTATTACTGACTTATTGGCTGAAAAAGCTACCCGCTAAGAGCTGGGTGTTATGCAGCGCTTACTCAATGATCATTGGTGGTGCGATTGGCAACCTAGTTGACCGTTTAGTGCATGGTTATGTTGTAGATTTTCTACATTTTTATTATCAAGATTGGCACTATCCAGCATTCAATGTGGCTGACATCGCAATTGTTTGTGGTGCGGGTCTACTTCTTTTAGATGCCTTCACAGGTGAAGGTGCAGATGGTTCTCAGGAGAAAAAAGCATGAGCGAACACGTCATTGGCGAAAAATCAGAAGTCCTTTTTCATTTTTCGATCAAGCTAGAAGACGGATCGGCAGCTGATTCAACAAAAGTACATAACAAACCTGCAAAGCTATTTATGGGTGATGGTAGCCTGACTGAAAACTTTGAAAAATGCCTTTTAGGCTTAAAAGCGGGTGAGAGTAAATCTTTTAATTTAGAACCTGAAGATGCATTTGGTCAGCCAAACCCAGACAACATTTATTATGTTGAACGCAGTAAATTTGGTCCTGATGCGCCAGCTGAAGTGGGCAGTATTATTGCTTTCACTCAGCCTGATGGCACTGAGCTACCTGGCCTTGTTCGTGAAGTGGCTGGTGATTCTGTGACTATCGATTTTAACCATCCTTTAGCAGGTCAGAAGGTGACTTTTGAAGTTGATATTCTAGAGGTAACTGGCTAATGGATATTTTGTTAGCTAACCCTCGCGGCTTTTGTGCTGGTGTTGATCGCGCTATTTCAATTGTTGAGCGTGCGTTAGATATTTTTAACCCACCTATCTATGTGCGTCATGAAGTTGTTCATAACAAGTATGTTGTTAGTGGCTTAAAAGGCCGTGGTGCTGTCTTTGTTGAAGAGCTACACCAAGTACCTGATGATAGCATAGTCATTTTTAGTGCCCATGGTGTATCTCAAGCTGTAAGAGCTGAAGCGAAGCGTCGTGAATTAAAAGTATTTGATGCTACCTGTCCATTGGTTACTAAAGTACATATGGAAGTTACACGCGCAAGTCGTCGTGGCACTGAATGTATTTTAATTGGTCACCAAGGCCATCCTGAAGTTGAAGGCACCATGGGTCAATATGACAACCCAGAAGGAGGGATCTACTTAGTAGAAACGCCTGAGGATGTTGCAGCCCTTGAAGTAAAGGACTCAAGCAACTTATTCTATTGTAGTCAAACTACATTATCAGTTGACGACACTGCCGATGTGATTGATGCATTACGTGCAAAATTCCCAGAGATCGACGGCCCACGCAAAGACGACATTTGTTATGCAACGCAAAACCGTCAAGATGCTGTGCGTGACCTTGCTGATAAAGCCGATGTGTTATTAGTGGTGGGGGCTAAAAACAGCTCAAACTCAAATCGTTTACGTGAGCTTGCAGAGAAGATGGGCACAACTGCTTACTTAATCGATGATGCGAGTTGTGTTGATGCCAGTTGGTTTGAAAGTATCAACTCCGTCGGTGTTACAGCAGGTGCATCAGCGCCTGAAGTACTCGTACAACAGGTTATCACGCGCCTAAAAGAGTTAGGTGGTAAAACTGTGGTCGAAAACCCTGGTATTGAAGAAAGCATTGTATTTGCGGTGCCTGCCGAGTTGAGATAACTACATGGCAGCAAGGTTTAAATCGCCCGATTTAACATCTGCATTGCTGCCAATTATGGTCACTGAGCGTGGCGCTCTTGCCATGCTTGTTATCGCACAATTACTTGCAACTATGCTAGCTTTTTCCCCTATGAGTATAGGCTCAGCTTGGGAGCGTCTAGGCCTGATTAGTTTATTTATTCATCTTGTCAGTACAACGAGCTTGGCTATTGTTTATGGCTTAAAAACGCAGCTATCAAAACTCAGTTCCAATTCAGAAATCCTTATAATTTTAGCTATTTTTCAAACTAATACTTTAATTCTAAGTTTATTGTCACAGTATTACATTGCAGGCCAAATTGAATGGACTATGGCAACTCAGCATTGTGTACTGGGTTTAGGTATGCAGTTGTTCTTTATTTATTTGATGAGCATTTATGCTGAACGAGTAGAGACGATTAAAACACTCTCAAAAGTGGAGCTAGACGCACTACATGCTCGAATAAGGCCGCACTTTTTAAATAACAGCCTGAATACGATTGCTGAGTTAACTCATGTTGATCCTCAAGCAGCGGAGCAAGCTACGTTAAATCTTGCGCGTTTATCGCAAGCCGCCATGCGTACTCAACAGTTAACCACCTTGGAAGATGAAATAAACTTATCAAAGCAATATTTGGCTATAGAGGCATGGCGTTTTAGTGATAAGTTTGAGGTTGTATGGCAGATTGATTCTTGCCATTTGGCAAGTCAAGTGCCGATTTTATCGATTCAGCCTTTACTTGAAAATGCAGTGAATTATGGCATCGAGCCGAGTGGCAACAAAAGTCAAATTGATGTGTTAATTATTGATGTTGAAGAACAAATTGTTATTAAGATAACTAATCCAATTAATCACCATGACCTCAAGGTTCATTCAGGGCAGGGGATCGCCTTGTCGAATATTAAAGCTCGGATTGAGCTTCATTTTGGAAATAGCGCAAGTTTACAAACCACAATTGAACACGATAAGTTCATGGCAGAGTTACGTATTCCCATTGGAGCTAAAGCATGAAGTACATCATTGCTGATGATGAACCTTTGGCAAGAGCAAGAATTATTCGTTTGCTATCTGCCTGGTCACATTATGAGTGTGTTGCACAATTAAGCTCTGGTGATGAGGTTGAGTCAGTTATAAGTGAGCACTCAGTACAGTTGCTGTTTCTTGATATCAACATGCCAGGGCTTGACGGTATTAAAACGGCTGAATTACTAAATCAGAAATACCGTGACTTAAAAATTATCTTTATCACCGCCCACAGCGAATTTGCTTTACAAGCCTTTAATGTGTTTGCAGCCGGTTTCTTGGTTAAACCTGTGAGCCAATCGGATTTGTTTTCACTTTTAGAGCGCTTGTTTAAACCTCGTATTCAGTACCAAGTGGGCAACCAAACCCGTTGGGTCGAAGTTGATGATGTGATTGTGGCAAAAGCAGAAGATAAACTCACTCAAATCTATTTCCTCGGAGGTGATGCGACAATTGATTTAAGTCTTAAAAAGTTACTCAGCTTATACCCTGAACATTTTGTACAGATACATCGCAATACCTTAGTTAAACTGAAGTCGATAAAGCAGCTTGAGCACACAAGTAGTGGTGTTTTAATTAGCCTAGAAAGTTATCCTGAGAAACTCTCTGTAAGCCGCCGGGCTTATTCTGCAATAAAAAATTATTTATAGGACCGTTTGTCAGAATTAAAAACCGCTTATCCTTTCAAAAGTTGCTTCTAGTATTTAACTCTTAAACAATACAAAAATCATAAACCGTTTTCGACTGTATATGCCAATTATTAATCGAACACAATCAGGGTTTACCCTTCTTGAAGTGCTAATTTCATTTATGGTGTTGAGCTTTGGATTATTAGGAGCAGTTGCTTTACAGGCGCAAGCCAAAAAAGCCAGTTTTGACTCTATGCAACGCGCTGCTGCAATTTCACTGGGTGAAGATATTATGCAACGTATAAGGTCGAACGATACTGCAGATATTGTGTCTTTATATAAACAAACTTTTAGCAGTACGACTGACCTTCAACCTAGAGATACTTGTTACTCAGATGTATGTAGTGCACAGAATATAGCCCGAACAGATCTAGAAAACTGGAAAGCTGCTATCAGAGCAAGAGAAAATACAGGGTCTTTGGACGAAGCGACGGTTTGTATCAATATTACATCAGTAGCGAATACTGCTGGTATGGGCTTTGATGTGAGCGTAATAGTTTCGTGGCGAGGTAGGCAAGACTTTAAGGCGTCCGATGCAACTAAGGCAATACAATGCGGCAATGTAGATGACAGGCGGCGTTTAGTAAAGCTAGATAGTTACTTATTGATCAGAGGATAAAATGAAGCAGAAAGGGTTTACTATTTTAGAGTTTCTGATTTCTATGTTTATCGGTTTCTTAATTTTAGGTGGGGTAATCGCGACTTATGTCAGTATGAAAGCGACAACTCGAGATACGATGGCAATTGGTGAGTTGCAAGAAACAGGTCGCCTAACTCTATCTATTCTAAGAAGAGATATAGAGCAGATTGGATTTTGGGGCACATTTTATGAAGCGGAGTTTTCAGTTGATAATACAACCAGTGTTGCGAACCCAGATCCAGATTGTTTTGGTGGATTAAATAATGGGAGTTTTCCTGACAAAACGCCGACAAATTTTAGACCCATATTCGCGGAAGTGTCTGACGGCAATAAAATGCTTGACTGTATTGATGACTCCAAAGAAGAAACAAATGTCATACAACTAAAGTTTTTAGAGGGACGCCAAGTTACACCAGATCCTGTAGAAAAAAAAAATAATGAGAACCGTTATTACTTTATTGCTGAACAAGAGAAAGCCCAGTTCATTTCAGGTGTGAATGTAAATAATGCATTGCCGACAGTAAATGCGACATTATGGCCTTATAGTCATCATGTTTATTACATCAATGAACAAGATATAACTATCAATAATCGCCGCATTATCGTGCCTGTGCTCATGCGTAAACGCCTTACTGTTAAAGGTGGATTAACGACAGAGCCTATTATGGAAGGAATTGAAGATATACGAATGGTATTTGGTATAGATAGTGACGCCGATAATAAAGTGGATACCTACCGCAGTACTCAGGACATGACCACTGAACTTTGGGAAAACACTGATGGTATCTTAACTGTTCAAGTGTTTTTACTCGTCAGGTCCTTAGAAGCAGATGCTGATTTAGAGCTTAAAAGTCAAACTTATACTCTTGGACTTGACGATGACAAGCGGGTTCATACTTTTACCGATAAATATAGGCGAACTGTTTTTACAACGACAATCCGTTTAAATAATGTGGGGTCAACAGCATGGCGAATGTAAAAAAACAAAAAGGTGTTGTACTCATTACTGCCATGATAATGATAGTCGCAGTCACAGCTGTTGCAGTAACTTTAATGAGTAGCAGTAGTATAGATTTAAAGATCACTAATGCTGCTCAAGAGCGTGCTGAAGCTGAAACAGAACTGATTGGTGAGATCCACAAACTCATTGTTGCAGAAGGTACTAGTGCCAACAATCGATTCACACTCAAGCGTCAACAAATGCCTGATGAGGGTATGGATATGAGTTCGCCTTCCACCCCTTCTCATATGACGAGTAAACTTAAAAACTTAAATAACGGTGAAATGGAACTACATTGCCCGAGGCAGTTTGCTTATACAGGCGGCTTAACATGTAATCTAACGGAAATGGAGTCAACTATAACTTATGGCTCAAAAAACAAGCATACAATTACTGTGGTTATTGGGATTGGTCAAGAAATTATTAGTCACAATGAGGGCAGCTAAGATGAAATATAGTGTGTTTTTTGGTCTTGTATCTTTATTGCTCGCATCAACTGCAAAATCTGAAGATATCGAACTTTTTGTTAAACATAATGTCAATATTGAAGAAAAGCCTAGGGTAATGATTGTATTTGATACCTCGGGAAGTATGGCCTTCTCTAGTACAACGGGTGATGACTGTGGTTATGATTCTTATCGTAGAAGATGGATACTTTGCCCAGATAATCGGTTAGGTATAGCAAAAGACACCATAACCGGTTTGATTGAAGATAAAGAGAATGAGAATGTAGACTTTGGCTTGATGCGATTTAACAGAGATAATCAAGGAGGGTATGTACTTTCTGGGATTGGTTCAAGTAAATCAAATGTAAAAAGTAAAATTAATACTCTAGAGGCCAATGGGGGGACTCCTCTGAGCGAAACTCTTTGGGAAGCGTATTTGTATTTAACTGGTGAGAAGAAAGGTTATTCTGATAACCAATCTATTGGAAGGGACCAAAATATAGAATTAGGTGATAAATACATCTCTCCTTTTACCCCTATAGCAGGTGAGCAAAGATGTAGTAGCCTTGTGAATATAATTTTAATGACCGATGGTGACCCTTCTGGAGATACGAGTTCGAATTCAAATATATCAAAACTCTATAAAAGTACATTCAAACAAGATGCGCCAGTTGTAGAAAATAGTTATATGCCGGCTTTAGCAGCATCTATGCACGGCAGAGACGGTGAAGATCCTGTAGAGGTGGATCTCTACAAAGATACATCTGATTTGAAAGATAAAGCTGATATTTACACAATTGGTTTTGGCGTGGATGGCATGAGCCGTGCGGGTGAAGAAATTCTAAAAAAAACCGCCTTACTAGGTGGTGGTGATTACTATCGAGCTGATACTGCAGAAAAGTTAAGAGATGACTTTAAAAAAATATTGGTCGCCATAAACCAACGAAACTCGAGCTTTGTGTCACCTTCTGTATCAATGAATAGTGCAGATCAAACACAAAGTGGTAACTCTCTTTATTACACGATGTTTTATCCTGAGAAACACACCCGTTGGCAAGGAAACCTTAAAAAGCTTCAAGTAAAAGACGGTGAAATTGTCGATATGTCGAATAAGCCTGCGCTTGATGCTGAAGATGGCATCATTAGTAAAAGTGCGACTACTTTCTGGTCTGCTCCGGGTTCAGAAGACGGTAATAAAATAGAGCAAGGTGGCGTTAATTATCAATTATCTAAGCAAACTTCGCGTAAATTATTCTCGGATTTTGGTCAGGGTACTCTAATAGATTTCAAATGGAATAAAGCTAAGAATAAAGTAGGTGCAAAGAGATTAAGAGCGTTATTTCGTGCAGAAAATAACACTGAAGCCAAGCAAATAATGAATTGGGCTTCAGGTAAAGATGTATTGAATGAAAACAGTGATTCAAATATAAGAAAAGACATCTTTGGTGATCCGCTTCATTCAAAACCAGTTACCATAGACTATGGCAACAATGATATCCGTGTGTTTGTTGGCACTAATTCAGGTGTTTTGCATGCCTTCAAAGATAATGGTAATACAGTAAATGAAAGTTGGGCGTTTTTACCTGGTCGGTTGCTTGATATTCAAAAGTCCCTAATGAATAAGCAGGATGGAACCAAGCTTTATGGTGTTGATGGTCCAATAACGGTATTCCATAAAGACATTAACCGAGACAACATTGTTAATGGCTCGGATGAAGTATGGTTGTTTTTTGGGCTTAGAAGAGGGGGCACAGCTTACTATGCGTTAGATATAACGAATCCAAATACGCCAAAAATGTTGTGGAACGCGCCCATAACACCAGATAAAACAGGGTTTAAAGAATTAGGTCAGTCATGGTCAAAGCCTTTAGTTACTTACATTCGTTCGCAAAAAGAAAAGCCAGTGGTGATTTTTGGTGCAGGTTACGATACCAATAAAGATAATATTTCTAAAACTAGTGATAGTAAGGGACGTGGTTTATTTATTGTCGATGCTGAGAGTGGCAATTTGGTTTGGTCGTTGACACCCGGTGGACCAGCTAGCAATACTGAAAAAGCAAGCAAGTTTAAAGGCATCCATAGCATAGCAGCAGATCTCTCCCTAATGGATTCTGATTATGATGGCTTTACGGATCGAATTTATGCAGCTGACACGGGAGGAAGCATTTGGCGAGTAGATATGCCTAGAGACAAGCCAAATGATACTGATAATCCTTGGACACACTTTAAATTTGCAGAGTTAGCAGGATCGAAAGACAAAGATGATAGGCGTTTCTTTTATCAGCCTTTAGTTGCTCGCACTTTCTTTAGTAAGGTTACCAAGACTATAACTAGTAATGGGTCATATTCAACTAGAAGAGAAGTGCCTTATGAAGCGATTATTATAGGCAGTGGAAATAGAGCTAGCCCGCTTGAAAAGATAGTGAACAATCAGCTATATGTGATACGTGATGAAAACACGGTTACACGCTCATATCAAGGCGATGAAGTCCCTGATCCGATTTACCATAGTCAGCTTATGCAAGTGAAAGATGAACCTTTCTATCAAGCAGCGTCTAAACAAGCATTTTATGAAAAAGAAGCCGAGTTGGGTGCGCTTAAAGGGTGGAAGTATCAACTTAGAGTTGGAGAAAAGTCGCTAGCTAAAGCAACCGTAGTGGGTGGTATTGCTTACTTTACTTCGTTTACACCACATCTAGATACATTAATAGACCAATGCTCAGTTGGCAGCGGTGGTGGGGCTTTATATGCTCTACATTTGCATTATGGTGCGCGTGTCTTCCAAAAGATTAGGTATGAGACAAAGAGAGAAGTCCCCAGTACACCAGTGGTCCTTTATCATAAAGAATCAGAAGCAGAAGGAGGTGAAAAACGCAGCACAGGTCGTTTAAATATTGAATTAAAGAGTGTAGATTCTACGGGTGGTAAAGGACCTGATGGTAGCAAACCGAGTGAGCCATTCTTAAGTGCGAAAGTAGTAGGCCCCTTGCCAAAACTTAATGACGCGGGGAAGCCAACATTTTTGAGCAATGAAGTACATGGTATTACGACAAAGCAAATGTATATTTACAAGCGAGAAGATCATGATGAAAAGTAATCGCATAAAGGGCTTTACCTTGCTTGAAATGCTGATTGTTGTTGCAATAGCGGGCATTTTAGCCTCAGTCGCCTATCCTCAGTACACCGAATACGTTAAAAGAGCCGCACGCTCAGATGCAATGGTTTTACTATTAGATGCTGCCAATAAACAAGAGCAGTACTATGCAGATAATAGAAGTTATGCGGATGATTTGAATTTAATTAACGTCCCTTCAACGAGTGAAAATGGTTATTTTAATATTACAGTAGAGGTGCCAGACACAGGCACCTCATTCACGATAACTGCGACAGCTGCTGCTGGTGCTGTGGCAGGTGACACTGCTTGTACTACTTTTACAATTACAGACACTGGAATTAAAGGCTCTTCGGGCACAAGTGATGCGGATGATTGCTGGGAGCGTTAAATACGCTCCTTACACTTTTTAGTATCTCTCATCCTTGCTCTACCTGCGTTGTTAATACTCATTTCAAGCCCAGTGGGTTTACCTTTCAGGTCAAACGCACAATAGACAAAAGTACCATTTGCTAATCCTTTCAAGCTACCATCAGGCTTAAATGTAATGGCATGTCGTGGATACGATAATTCATCTTGGATATTAATACGATTAATGACATAGAGTACCTCTTCATCGGCATCAAGCACATGATTCTTATTTGTATCGACAAAGCTGGTTAAGGACTCATGCCAAAGATCTTTGTGGCACTTATTATGAACTAAGCCACAAAAGCTAATGTATTTATCGTGGGTTATGGCATACCCTCGTGACAGAGAGATTTGTCGCTTTATCTGTTTAAGAGCCACTTCAGGTCTATTTTTGTGTAAAACATCATTGAAAGAAGGCGCTGCTAAAAGAGTAATAACAACGATTAAAGTCAGGGTGACGAGTAACTCAATTAAAGTTAAACCTCGGGTGTGATTAGGTGAGTTTTGAGCTGCCATCCTTGCAACCTTAAAATATTAAATATGTTCAATTAATCTAGAACAAAGCATCAACTTGTCAAAGTTTTTATAAGCAATTTTCAGCATCTGTTGCATCACCGTTATAACGGGATGTTCCTCCAACAGTAAGTGTCATTACTTTGGCATGTTCAGTTTTATTTAGTGGGCAGTAGATAAACTTTCCGCCACTGCTGTTCGTAATTCGACCACTACTATCAAATCTCACACGAGTGTCAGGGGCCTTTAGGTTATCGTTTACAGCGAGTTTCTCCATAACGCGCAGTAAATCATCATCTGCTGCTTCGTAAGTGCCATTGTTCTCTTTATCAATAAATGAAATTATCTGGTTGTTTTTCCAATTATTTATGCATGTGAGGTTTTCGTTTGCAGCTAGTTTAGTGGGATCGACTGGGCACAAGATAACGATTTCATCGCTGGTTGTTGCTTTTGCTCGAGCAAATGTGATGTGTCTTTTCAATTCCAGCATAAAAGACTCTGCACGTGTTTTTTCATTCAGATCTGTACTACCAGCAAATGACAAGGTCACCAAGATAGCTAATATAGCAATAGTGATGAGCAGTTCTAATAACGTGAAGCCATGGTGTTTCATATTAACGCCTAGCAAAGAGCAATTATTCAATTGTAGCATATTGCATTATGAGGCTTTTTCTTAATAGTTTGCAACGAGTTTGTTTGCTATGAATTGTGGGATTGTCTAAAATCGACTCATTCGCTAAGGAAATAAAACACCATGAAAAAAATAGAAGCAATAATTAAACCTTTTAAACTAGATGATGTTCGTGAAGCTTTGTCTGAAATAGGCATTACAGGTATGACAGTTTGTGAAGTGAAGGGCTTTGGTCGTCAAAAAGGCCATACAGAGCTATACCGTGGTGCTGAATATATGGTCGATTTTTTGCCTAAAGTGAAACTAGATATTGTTTTAGCTGACGAAGATGTTGATAGAGCGATCGAAGTTATTCTTAAAACAGCCCAAACGGGTAAGATAGGTGATGGTAAAATCTTCGTAACTGAAGTTGAACGTGTGGTGCGTATCCGAACAGGTGAAGAAGACGAAGAAGCTATTTAACTATAATATAAACGGCGCTCCATAAGCGCCGTTTATATTAATCATGCAAGTTAATTAATTTGTCGTTGTTGCTCGTTTAATAAACGAGTTTGCTGTGCATGCTTGCTTAACTCATCAAGTCCAAGCTTTGTATAGCTTTTCTCCATTATCTCAAGTGCAGTGATTAAATAGCTGCTTTGTGAGAAGTGTTCTACAACATACTTACCACGATTTGCTGCGGCTAAGTAGGCTTCACGCTCAAAATAATATTCTGCTACCTTAACTTCGTAACGAGCCATTTTATTCAATAGCCATACCAGGCGCTTTTTTGCTTCAGGCACATAAGGGCTTTCAGGATAGCTATCTACTAATGTTGAAAGGTCTTGGAAGGCAACACGAGTACGACTTGCATCACGGTCAGCTCTATCTATACCGAAGTATTCTTGAAAGGCATTTTTATCAGCCTCAATATTGACTAAGCCACGCATAAAATACATGTAGTCTAGATTTTTGTGATTTGGGTTCAAACGAATAAAGCGGTCGATTGTCGCAAGTGCTTGGTCAGTATTGCCTGTTTTGTAATAAGCAAAAACGAGATCCATTTGTACTTGTTGTGCATGAGGGCCAAATGGATAACGAGAGTTTAATGCACCTAGTAGCTCAATAGAACGAGCATATAAACCAGAGTCTAATGTTGATTTCGCATCTTCATAGAGTGCTTGTGCAGATTTATTTGGCACACGTTCGATGTCCTCTTGCTCTGGTGCAGAAGAGCACGCCGCAAGACCTAGAAAAGAAGTGCTGACTAGGATGGCAAAGGCGCGTTTTCCTAATTTAGTTATCATTTTATTTTACTACCTTTGGTGTCTTCGGCTAGGCCAAGATGGCAAAACCGAGTAAACTATGCATTTATGCGATTCTAACCCAGTCGAGCTAAGCTTGCACTGGTAATTTAGGTAAACTAACAGATGTCTGAGCAAATTTCTCTTCAAGCCGAAGTGCCAACTGAATTAGGCGGTAAACGTCTAGACCAAATTTTGGCGCAAATGTTCCCTGATTTTTCACGTTCAAGAATAAAAACTTGGATTTTAGATGAAAAAGTCGCTGTCAATGGTGAAGTCTTATCGACACCAAGAGAAAAGCTGTTAGGTGGGGAGTTAATTTCTATCGAGACACAAATAGAAGCGCCACGTGAATACGAAGCACAAGACATCGACCTAAACATTGTTTATGAAGATGATGATATTCTCGTCATCAATAAGCCTATGGGATTAGTTGTACACCCAGGAGCAGGTAACCCTGATGGCACTGTTTTAAACGCCTTATTACATCATCACCCAGATATCATTAATGTGCCTCGGGCGGGCATCGTGCACCGTTTAGATAAAGACACGACAGGTTTAATGGTTGTTGCAAAAACCATTCAAGCACAAACACATCTTGTTAAAGCCCTACAAAAACGCGATAACTTTACCCGTGAATATGAAGCGATTTGTAATGGTACAATGACAGCCGGTGGGATGGTTGAAAAGCCAATTGGTCGTCATGCAACAAAACGCACGCATATGGCCATCCATGAAATGGGTAAACCTGCGGTAACGCATTACCGTGTTGCAGAGAAGTTCAGAGCACACACTCGTTTACGATTGAGACTAGAAACGGGTCGTACTCACCAAATTCGTGTACACATGGCTCACTTAACACATCCGCTTGTTGGTGATCAATTATATGGTGGGCGTCCTCGTCCACCTCGTAATGCTACACCTGAGCTGTTTGCACAGCTGCGAGATTTTAAACGTCAGGCACTTCATGCGATTAAGTTAAGTATTGCGCACCCAATTACGGGAGAGCAAATGACTTGGGAAGCACCTGTGCCTGATGATATGCAGATTCTAACCGAGGCGTTACGCGAAGACACGAAAGCTAACCCCGATTTAGTTTACTAAAATATGCAGTTAATTGATTGGCCATTACATCAAGTTGTCGGTGCTATCCAAACTACACGTTTAGGAGGTAGTTCTTCATCTCCTTATTCGAGTTTTAACCTTGGGTATCATGTTGGCGATGACGAAGGCGCTGTGCTGGCCAATCATCGAATATTAAATGAGTTTTTACCAATCTCACCATATTGGTTAGATCAGGTTCATAGTGCCAATGTTGTTGAGGTAACAGAATCTATTACAGAGCAGAGGATATTTGATAGGCCAAAAGCGGATGCGCTTTATACAAAGCTTAAAGCACAGCCACTGGCAATTATGACAGCTGATTGTTTGTCAATTTTGTTAGCGAGTAATAATGGTAAAGAAGTAGCGGCTGTCCATGGTGGTTGGCGGCCTCTCGCAGGCAACATTATTGCGAAAACTACTGAGCTGTTTAGCGCACCGAATCAGCAAATATCGGTATGGTTAGGCCCATCAATTGGACCTACTGCATTCGAAGTTGGTCAAGATGTTGTAAATGCTTTTACATGTATTAATCCGTCACATATCGATGACTTTACAGTGCTACAAAATCAAAAGTACTTAGCCGATATATTCGCTATTGCCAAACGGCAGTTATCTTTGCTAGGAATAACACAAATATATAGCCAATATGAGTGCACTTTTTCTTCACCATCAAAATATTTTTCTTATCGAAGAGATGCTATCACAGGTCGATTAGCAACAATTATTTGGCGCAAATAAATCAACTTAAAACTTTAAATAACCTTGAACATTATCTGCTGAATACCCATAACGTAACTAGATTATTTTTATAAAGGTTTAGACGTCATGCGTTTAGATAGATTTACAAGTAAATTCCAAGCAGCGCTTTCTGACGCGCAGTCATTGGCTTTAGGTCGTGACCATCAATTTATTATGCCTGTGCATTTAATGTATGCACTGCTGCAGCAAAATGGTTCAAGTGTTAGAGCATTATTAGCGCAGGCAGGGATCAGTGCTGACGAACTAAATAATAAACTGACTAAATCAATCGATAAAATCTTTAAGGTTTCAGGTATTGGTGGAGACGTTCAGCTTCATAACGAACTTATTTCTCTTATCAATTTATGTGATAAGTATGCACAAAAACGTAAAGACGAATATATATCGAGTGAGTTATTTGTATTTGCTGCGTGTGAAGATAAGGGCGAATTAGGTCAAATTTTAAGAGAGTTACAATTAACTCAGAAGAAAGTAGAGCAAGCTATAAAAGCAATTCGAGGCGGTCAAAAAGTCGATAACCCGAATGCTGAAGATACACGTCAATCTCTTGAAAAATTTACCATTGATCTGACGGAGCGTGCAGAGCAGGGCAAACTAGATCCCGTAATTGGTCGTGATGAAGAAATAAGACGCACAATACAAGTACTCCAAAGGCGAACCAAGAACAACCCTGTCCTAATTGGTGAACCAGGCGTTGGTAAAACAGCAATTGCTGAAGGTTTAGCTCAACGTATCATTAACGGAGAAGTACCTGAAGGGCTGAAAAACAAGCGTGTTCTTTCTCTTGATTTGGGCGCACTAGTCGCAGGTGCAAAGTACCGTGGTGAGTTTGAAGAACGCTTAAAATCAGTTCTAAATGAATTAGCAAAAGAAGAAGGGCAAGTGATCTTATTTATTGATGAGATCCACACTATGGTAGGCGCAGGTAAAACCGATGGTGCTATGGATGCCGGGAATATGCTAAAACCAGCGCTTGCTAGAGGTGAATTACATTGTGTTGGCGCGACGACACTAGATGAATATCGTCAATACATCGAAAAAGACGCTGCGCTAGAAAGACGTTTCCAAAAAGTATTTGTGAGTGAGCCAAGTGTGTCAGACACAATAGCTATTTTACGTGGTTTAAAAGAGCGCTATGAACTGCATCATTCTGTTGATATCACAGACCCAGCTATTGTTGCCGCAGCAAACCTTTCCCATCGTTATATTTCAGATAGACAGCTTCCTGATAAGGCAATTGATTTAATAGATGAAGCGGGAAGCTCAATTCGTCTGCAAATAGATTCTAAACCCGAACAACTTGATAGATTAGAAAGAAAAATAATTCAGCTAAAACTTGAAGATAATGCTTTGGCTAAAGAAAAAGACGAAGCAAGTCAAAAACGTCGAACTGAAATGCAGAGTTTAATTTCTGAATTAGAGGGAGAGTACAAAGAGCTTGATGAAGTATGGAATGCCGAAAAAGCATCTTTACAGGGTACGCAAGTAATAAAAGGTGAGTTAGAGCAAGCGAGGTTAGATCTTGATGTTGCGCGTCGAGCTAGCGACTTACAAAGAATGTCAGAGCTTCAGTATGGACGAATTCCTGAGCTAGAGAGAAAGCTAGATCTTGCATCTCAAGCTGAAATGCAAGAAATGAGCTTGTTAAAGAACCAGGTTGGTGAAGATGAGATTGCGGAAATCTTATCGCGTTGGACAGGGATCCCCGTTGCTAAGATGCTTCAGGGTGAACGCGAAAAACTTCTACAAATGGAAGATGAATTACATAATAAAGTTATTGGTCAAGACGAAGCGGTAAATGCGGTAGCAAATGCGATACGTCGTTCAAGAGCAGGTCTTGCAGATCCAAATCGCCCGATTGGGTCATTCTTATTTCTAGGCCCGACAGGTGTAGGCAAGACAGAACTCACAAAAGCACTTGCTAACTTTATGTTTGACACTGAAGAAGCCATGATCCGAATTGATATGTCGGAATTTATGGAAAAGCATTCAGTTGCAAGACTAGTTGGTGCGCCTCCGGGGTATGTCGGTTACGAAGAAGGTGGCTACTTAACAGAAGCAGTTCGACGCCGTCCTTATTCAGTTGTACTATTAGATGAAGTAGAAAAAGCCCATCCAGATGTATTTAATATATTGCTACAAGTGTTAGATGATGGCCGTTTAACTGATGGGCAAGGTCGTACAGTAGACTTTAAAAATACTGTTATCATTATGACGTCAAACTTAGGGTCTGATATTATCCAAGAGCAAGCTGGTCAAAATGACTATACATCATTAAAAGAAAAGGTGATGGGTGTTCTCGCTACTCAGTTTAGACCTGAGTTTATAAACCGCATCGATGAAACCGTAGTGTTCCATCCTTTAATAGATGAACATATTAAAGAGATAGCGAATATACAACTAGATAAATTGATAGCCAGGCTTTTCGAGAAAGGCTATCAGTTCGAATTATTATCTGAAGCGTTAGATAAAATTGCAGCGCATGGTTTTGATCCTGTGTTTGGTGCAAGACCACTTAAGCGTGCAATTCAGCAATATGTCGAAAACCCACTAGCGCAAAAACTTTTGGCTGGGGAGTTTGTTCCGGGTGATAAAATTAGAGTAACAGTCAATAATGGCATCATTTCTTTTACTAAGTGATAATTGAAAAACCATTGGGCACTCTTTAATAAGTGAGTGCCTAAAATTTTATTCGATTTCTTCCTTGTAATATCTCTTTTCTGGACAATACTTAAACTCCCTCGAATGATTAGGGGGGGTTATATGGCATAAATATTGACGTTTGATTTCAATTTGATTTCTTTTTGAACAGAAAATGTCGGAAAATAGGCGTTTCGTTTAAAATACACGCGAACAGTTAGTTTTTTGCATTTTTCTTTAAAAAAGGGGTTGCGCACTTTTAATTTCTCCCTATA
>CAYZOE010000026.1:0-47168 GCA_964479805.1 uncultured Pseudoalteromonas sp.
ACCGTGAAGAGCAACAAAACCAAGAAGCTGCAGAGCTTGCTGCGGTTGCTGCAATCGTTGGTGGTAACAGCTAAAATCTCCTGCACTTCAACTCAAAGCCAGCTTTAACGCTGGCTTTGTTGTTTTTAGGGGCGCTCTAACAAAATATGGGCCTGAATTTTGGTTAAGTGATTTACTTAAAGATTGATATTGTTTAATAAATACTCTCTTATCTGCAGGCGGAGACTTTTGAGAGTAACACTGCTCACGCGTCCTGCTACCACCTAAGTACCTGTATTAGGCAAGTCGAATTTGTGCGTCAATAGCGGTCCTGATAATGGTGAATTCAGCGCTATTTTCGTTGAAAATAACCTCTAGGGATAGATTTATTACCCGGAGTACAGGTTTATTACCTTATGTAGACATAAAAGTCACAGCTAGCCATTGGTTTCTCTGATAATTCATCGTATATTCATAGCATCATATTACTTCACTGGAACATTGGAGTGTGAATGTATCTTTTTGAAGGCCTGAAGCAAAAGATCTCAGAATACCTTTCCCCCGCTGACGTAGAACTGGTTCAAAAAGCCTACGTAGTGGCGCGTGAAGCCCATGAAGGGCAAACTCGCTCTAGTGGCGAGCCTTATATCACTCACCCAGTTGAAGTGACACAAATTCTTGCAAGTATGCGTTTAGACCATGAAACCTTAATGGCTGCGCTGATGCATGACGTCATCGAGGACACTGACTTCAGTCAACAGGACCTTGCCGAGATTTTTGGCAATACTGTTGCTGAACTTGTCGAGGGCGTGAGTAAGCTAGACAAGCTCAGCTTTAAAGATAAAAAAGAATTCCAAGCTGAAAACTATCGCAAAATGATCATGGCGATGACTCAGGATATCCGCGTTATTTTGATTAAACTTGCCGACAGAACGCATAACATGCGAACGCTTGGCGCACTTCGCCCTGATAAACGTCGTCGTATTGCCCGAGAAACACTAGAAATCTTTGCGCCTATTGCTAATCGTCTTGGTATTCATGACATAAAAAATGAATTAGAAGATTTAGGATTTCAGGCGCTCTATCCGATGCGTCATCGCGCTCTAAAATCAGAAGTCGCAAAAGCTCGCGGTAATCGTAAAGAAGTCATAAGCAATATTCAAAATGAGATCAAATCTCGTCTTGAAGAAGCTGATATTGAAGCGAATGTTAGCGGCCGTGAGAAACACCTCTACAGCATTTATAAAAAAATGCTCAATAAGGAATTAATGTTCAACGAAGTAATGGACATCTATG
Organism: uncultured Pseudoalteromonas sp.; assembly: GCA_964479805.1. Lineage (GTDB taxonomy): Bacteria > Pseudomonadota > Gammaproteobacteria > Enterobacterales > Alteromonadaceae > Pseudoalteromonas. The sequence goes on from CAYZOE010000026.1 coordinate 1,276, forward strand.
CTTTCCGCATTGCTGTTGATAACTTAGATACTTGTTACCGCGTTCTTGGTGTAGCACATAATTTATATAAGCCAATCGAAACCCGCTTTAAAGACTACATTGCAGTTCCGAAAACGAATGGTTACCAATCACTGCATACTTCACTTGTTGGCCCACATGGTATTCCAGTCGAGATCCAAATTCGTACCCATGATATGGATCAAATGGCTGACAAAGGAGTTGCTGCGCACTGGATGTATAAAAAGTCCGGCGACAGTGCGGGCCACACTGCACAACAACGCGCTCGTCAATGGATGCAGAGCTTACTTGAATTACAACAAAGCGCCGGATCATCTTTTGAGTTTGTTGAAAACGTTAAGACTGAACTATTCCCAGAAGAAATTTATGTCTTTACGCCTGATGGTCGTATTGTAGAACTACCTATGGGTGCAACTGCCGTCGACTTCGCTTATGCAGTGCATACCGATGTCGGAAATACCTGTGTAGGCGCGCGCGTAAATCGTAAACCTTATCCACTCAGTAAAGCGCTCGATACCGGTCAAACCGTCGAAGTCATTACCAGCTCTGGAGCACACCCTAATGCCACTTGGTTAAACTTCATTGTTACAGGTAAAGCGCGTTTAGGGGTGCGTAATTACCTTAAGAGCCAGCGCGAAGAAGAAGCGCTTGAATTAGGTCGTCGTTTACTCGATTCCGCCCTTGGAGAATACCAGTTAAGTGATATTTCACAAGAGCAAATTGACCGTGTATTAGCTGAGCATAAACTTTCGACCATGCTTGAACTACTGGTTGAGATTGGCTGTGGCAACATCATGAGTGTATTGGTTGCTAAGCGCTTATTGCAAAATGATGATCTTGACGAGGATGATGGCAGTATAGAAGATTTAGCTAAAACAGCTAAAGCTGCGATCATTGGTACTGAAGGCATGCTAGTTAACTACATGAAATGCTGTCGTCCAGTTCCTGGTGATGCTATCACTGCTTACGTGAGTCAAGGAAAAGGCTTAAATGTTCACCGCCAAGAGTGTAAAAACATCAAAGGCTGGGAAAGCGAACGTTCTAAATATTTCGTCGTAAAATGGGATGACAACCCAGAAAAAGAGTATATTGCAGGCCTCAGAGTTGAAATCATCAACCATCAGGGTACGCTTGCAAAATTAACCAGTGTGGTGGCAAGTACCAATGCAAATATCGTCGAAATTGCCACTGACGAAAAAGAGAGTAATTTATATATCATTGATTTAGGTATCACGGTTAAAGACCGTGTTCACGTCGCAGATGTGATGCGTAAGATCAGGGTGATGCCTGACGTTCAACGTGTATACCGTAAAAAGTAGGATTATTATGAACAAAGCAATTATTTCAACAGACAATGCACCTGCAGCTATCGGCACATATAGCCAAGCGGTTAAAGTAGGTACTGCTGTTTATTTATCTGGCCAGATCCCATTAGTACCAGAAACAATGGAAGTCATTTCTGAAGACTTCGCAGAGCAAACACACCAGGTATTTAAAAATTTAACCGCGGTGTGTGAAGCTGCTGGCGGCCGTTTACAGGACATGGTTAAGGTAAATATCTTCTTAACTGATTTAAGTAACTTTGCGACAGTGAATGAAATTATGAGCCAATACTTCTCAACACCTTACCCAGCCCGTGCTGCAATTGGTGTTAGAGAATTACCAAAAGGTGTGCAAATTGAGATTGATGGCATCATGGAGTTGCCTTCAACAAACTAATCTCACAACACGCATTTCTTTTCAGTGCTTCGCAATGCTCGCGAAGCACATCTTTTACGCTGCTCAACACTTCTTTCTTTGACTTTTCTGTATAAAGCCATCAGACTAGCCATCTAAATAGCTAGGTGCTTAGATCATTGTATCGATCTGAGATAATCGGGAAGTTAGTGACGTAATCTAAAACTTAATGCAACCTTCATTATAAATCTTCTATTCTGAGCGTTGTTGTTAGGTTAAATAATCTAACGCTGCCCCCGCAACGGTAATTGCAGTAAATGCATTAGCCCGGAGACCGGCCTACCTATCAACCATAGATTATATTGCGGTGGGCGATATAAGGTATTAGCCATCGTAATTACGCTTTGGTGACGTATCTTATCGTCCTCATTTTGAGGTGCGTATGCAGTTGCTAATTTCTCGTCTTATTATTTTTTGTTGCATTTTGCCTAACGCTCAGTTTGTCTATGCACAAAATACGCAAAACGAGATAGAAGTCATAGAAATAGAGCAGCAACGCACTACTACGGCAAACTATCAATTAATCCAACGCAACGAATTTCTTGCCAGTGCACAAAGCCTATCTGACGTTTTAAGCACTATCAATGGGGTGCAAATTACGCAAATTAGTGGAGTTGGCAATCCAGTCAATGTCTCTATCCGAGGCTCAAGCAGTAAACAAGTGCAGCTGTATATCGATGGTCAACTAATAAATGATAATCAGTTTGGCGGCTTCGATTTAAATCAAATCTCATTAGAACAAATTCAAAGTATTGAAGTCAGTAAGAGTCAGGCGATTGGTACGGGAATGACGCCAATTGGTGGTGTGATCCGGGTAAACACTTACAACCCATCGACTTCACAAACTCGTTTGAGCCTGGCTGCGGGATCTCTTGGTTTCAAAGAAGCTAATTTGAGTCACAACATCAAGCTAGCTGCTCACTCACTATCACTCGGCGGTCAGTTTTTAAAAGTTAAAAATGACTATGACTACTTGGTGCCGCAAACATTCGATAACTCTGCCATAAGTGCTGAACAACCTTTACGTAATAACGATTATGATAAAACAGCTTTGTACATAAATGATCAAATCTCATTAGATTCGCATAACATTCGCCTAAATGCACAGTTTACAAAGCAAAATAAAGCCATCGCTAACTATCAAAATAATTCACCTGAGAACCTTTCAAATCTAGAAACTAAGAACTGGAGGGTGGGCTACATTCATGTGTGGAAAGGTGATTCGAAGCGTTTATCTGAAGTCGAATTTGAAAGCTTCATAGATAGCAAAAAAGAACATTATATTGACGCACAAACTAGCGTATTACATCGAGATTATTTTTACGATACTGATAAATATTTTGTCAGCTTAAAGCCGACTTTTGAGTTCAACAATATTACGTTATTACCTTATAGTAACCTTGCAAAACAGAAATTTACTTCTGAGCAATTTTTAAATGGTCAGATCAACATATGTAATGGTTTCAGCGGCTGTGATGTAAAAGCACAACAAACAGATTTACACTACGGAACAAGAGTCGAGTGGCAAAGTGATGGTTTACCTTTGCAAAGTTACTTACTCGCTAACAGACAAAAGACCCGCTCGAGCAATCAAAAAATAAATGTGAGTGCTGAGCAAGTCGATCAACTCAAACAAGATGACGGCTATTCAAGCTATGAACTCGGCGCAACCACAAATTTTAATGCCATGGAACTTGAATTAGCCTTTTCTAAGGGCATTCGCACTCCCACGTTGTTTGAGTTATATGGAGATAGAGGTGCGTTTAAAGGTAATGCAAGCTTAGCGCCTGAACATTCTAACACCTTTATATTAGCTTCTAGTTACAATAAAAATACTCTCAATATCACCAGCAGTTTGTATAGAACAAAGCAAGAAAATGCCATTGTTGCGATTTTTAACTCAACGGGTACAGGTAGTTATACCAACGTCAGTGATGCCACTTTAAATGGCCTAGAACTACAAATAGATTACCGCTTCAGTTCAGCATGGAGCACACAGCTACAGGCCAACTTAATCGATAGCCAAACTCACTCCGAGCTTGTAGCCTTTAACGATAAAAAGCTACCTGGTATTTATCATCAGCAATATAGCTTCAGTTTGGATTATCAGCTGAACGAAGCTTGGCAACTATCATTCGATACCCATATCGACAAAGAGTTATATTTCAACAGAACAAATCGCTTCACTAATACGCAAGCCAAAGGCAATGGCACACCAAGTGATAGAGAGATCAGTGATCTCACTGTTTCTTGGCAGAACAGCCAACAAACGCTATCACTTCAAGTAAATAATATTTTCAATAACGACTATCAAGACTTAGCAAACCGCCCCGCTCCAGGACGTAGCTTTCAAGTCAAATACTCAATTAAAGGTCTATAACTATGCAATTTAATAGCTCAAGAGCTCCTTTCTCACTAAGCCTTATTTGTTCGGCGCTGCTGCTGTCTGCCTGTGGCAGTTCAGACAATAACAGTGCTCCAACACTAAGTGGTGAATTGAACCCATCTGTACTTGAAAACACCACGCTGGTTGCAAACTATACTGCTAATGATCCTGATGGCGATGCTATTACCCTAACAATTAGCGGTGACGACAGTGATTTATTTACTATCACGCAACAAGGTGAACTGAGTTTTAAAAATGCACAAGACTTCGAAACAGCTGGTAAAACCTCATTTTCAGTTACTCTGACAGCGACTGAAAATGAAGGTGATAAACTCAGTACTTCCTTAAACATTACAGTTACGCTTGGTGATGTTAAAGACACACCAGATTTTGCCGCAGTACAAACAATTGCCCCTGATTATACGAGCTCTGAAGTCGTCTTTATTGATGCTCTCAATCAACAAGTAGAAACGGGTTATTACGTTAAAGCTAAGTCAGACTATACGGTTGCCAGTTATAACTCAGATCTTTTCCACATCGGCCGTTTCTTTATCGATACCATTGATAAATACAATGTAGCTGAAAAAGATACTGTAGTATGGTCTTACTCTACGCAAGATAATCAAGACTCTACAAGCCGTAATCCTTACACACTAGTTTCATTAAGTGACACAAAGGCCTATTTAATCCGCTATGGCTCAGGCAAAGTATGGATCGTTAACCCGCAAGCAACTCAGCAAGAAGACTTCAAAATGGGTGAGTTGGATATTTCGGCTTACAGCAATGACAATAAAAATGGCACGCCATCTCCTTCAGCTGCTGTTATCTTAGACAATAAGCTTTATATAACTATGCAAAGGCAAAACGATAACTTCTCTGCTGGCACTGCATATGTAGCCGTGTTTGATACTGCAACAGATGAAGAAATTGAAACAAACGCAAACAGCGAAGACAGCTTTAAAGGTATTCCTCTTGCTGGTGTAAACCCGCTTGAAAATAGTATTATTGCAGCAAATGACAAGATTTACGTAACTACACACAGCGACTACTCAGCGCCAAGCTTAGAGCTTAGCCGTATCGAAGAAATCTCACCTGATGATTATTCATTGAAATCAGTATTAACGGCGAAAGATATTGAAGATAATACTAGCGGTTACATTAGCGGCACAGCCATTGTTTCTGCAGAAAAAGGGTACTTCTATAGCTCAGAAGCCTTCTTCACGCCGTCTTACCATGTGAAGTCAACACTACATGAATTCAACCCAACGTCAGGTGAAATCATCGCTTCAGGTATTGCTAATACGGGTGAAACCGCCATCAGTAACATCAAACTAGATTCTGCTGACTTCTTATGGATGAGTATTGGCGACCCAACAGCACCGGGGGTTGATATTCTAAATACCAACACAAATGAAATGTATAAAGATAGACTAGCAACTGAGTTAAATCCTAGCTCTATCGCATTTCTAATAGAGCAATAATCAACTATTCTTTAAGGGGGCCTAAGTCCCCTTAATTTTCTTCAAAAAAATACTTCTCAGTATATAAAGCATCCTATTCAAAAAAGTAAAAGATATTTACTTTCATACCCTTTCTATTTCAATATGCAAAACACTAATGAGACCAGAAGGTGATTATTTAAACAATTTCTGTAATGTTAATTTGTAACTAATAAGAGTACAGGGAGTGCTGTAATTGAAACTAACAACCCCTTTAATGACAGCACTGAATAGCAATGCATTTGCCAACCAAACCGATTATGAGTTAATGCAACAATGGCTAGACTTAAAGAGCCTGTTAGAGAGAGGTAAAAGAGAGCAAGTCCTAAGAGAACTAGAGGCTTTTTATGAAATAGAGCTAAGCGTTGCCTTGATAAGGCTAAAAGCACAACTATATTTCGCGTTAGAGGATTATGATAAAGCCTACATATCATCATTGAGCCGTAGGCCACAACTTATTGGGGCGCATAGTGATCTTGGACAACTCTACTTACTTAAGGTGGAGCTAGAGAAAGCAAGAGAACATTTTTCTAATGCTATCTCCTATGGCGCTCAAGATGCTCTAATTTATGGTCAATTAGCAAATTTAAACTTCCTCCTATACGGCCCCTATTCTGCTATATCAGCGTAACAGCAAGCACTCACATTAGAACCAACCCAAGAGCAGTGGCAGCAAGGACTATTTATTTCTTTAACGCAAGCCAAAATGTACCCCGCTGCACAAGCGCTTCTAAGCGAACTTATTGCCAAACATCCGAACGATCATAAGTTATGGCTAAATCAAGCAATACTTAAACTTAAGCTCAATAATAACGAAGAAACATTAGCATCTTTAGAAATGGCGATACTGCTCGGTAACGAACAGCAAAGTAATTACAAAATAGCCAAGAAAATCAGAGATGAAGAGATGAAACAAGCTGAACATGCTTTTTGAGAAAGAGAACGCTTAATACAGCAAAGAAGTAATGCGCCACCAGAAAAAAGAACTAACGCAAATAAAGTGGCAATAGATAACCTATTGCCACTTATCTAATTTAGTCACGGAAATTTTTAAACTGGAAAGGTTGACCTAGTTCACCAGTACGAATTAACTGCATCACTTCTTGTAAATCATCGCGCTTTTTACCCGTTACACGCACTTCTTCACCTTGAATAGATGCTTGAACTTTGATTTTTGAGTCTTTGATAAGCTTAACGATTTTCTTGGCCATGTCTTTATCGATACCTTGCTTTAAGGCAACTTTACGTGACACATATTTCCCAGAACGCTCGATGTCTTTTAGCTCAAGGCTTGAAACATCTAAGCCACGTTTCGACGCTTTTGCTGCAATGATGTCGAACAACTGCATAACTTGCTGCTCGGCTTCAGCTTTTAGGTTAATCGTTTCATTTACTAATTCTATTGATGCATCAACACCACGGAAGTCATAGCGTGTTTCAAGTTCACGGTTAGCATTATCTACCGCGTTTTTAGCTTCTGTCATTTCAATTTCAGACACAATGTCAAATGATGGCATTATCTTTCTCCTAATCAGATTATGAGGTGATTATAACAACCTAAATCCTCCACAGTAAAAAATTATCATTTATATACCTGCACAAAGTATGAAAGGATATTCACCCACCATCTATTTTTCAGTGATATACTGAGAAAAATTTAATCAGAGTGACATAGGCTCCCCTTTGACCAGGCGTATTTATAAAGTACTCTTAATCATTACCTTAACTGTTTGTACTGCTTTATTTGCCAAAGAAATAAAGCCTTCAGGCATATATATTGATCATGCAGATAAAGTGGCGCATTTTGGTGTTTTCTTTGTACTCGCTTTTATTACACATCATGCAACAAGATCGCCCATCTGGTTTCAACTTTGCCTTTTAATAGGGTATGGAGTCACCATCGAGTACATGCAAAGTGCTTTACCTTACAGACAAGCATCTATTGGTGATTTTGTTGCCGATGTAGTCGGGGCTTCAAGTTATTACATAAGCTATTTTTTTTGGAAAAAAATTTCGAGTAGAATGAATGGCTGATGTATATGTATTAGGAGCTGGTGCTGTTGGGCTTAGTTTTGCCCATCATTTATCCTCCAAGCACAATGTGACAATACTTTCTCGAAATAGAAAAAAAACAGACTTTTATTATCAAGAACAAACAACAAAAAAACCAATTAAAGCAAGTATTGTTAATGTTACTGAACTGCCCTCATCTTCTAAGAAACCGATTAAAAATTGTTTTATTTGCGTGAAATCATATCAATTAGACGATGCTTTCAAGGCTGTGCAGCCTTCTTTGCACAATGAAGCGAATATTTTTCTAAGTCATAATGGCATTATAGAATTAACCGATATTTTGAGTAAGCTGACTTCAAAGCAGCGTTTGTTTTTCATGAGCACGTCTAGGGGGGCATTTAAACCTGGATTAGACCTCGTTGTGCAAACGGGCTTTGGTGATACTTATCTTGGAGCATGCAATGATGAAGCTTCAGTACATATCAATTGCGTATTTGAAAGCTTATTGGCAAATACCATCAAACCCAGCTCTATTCACAACAACATGACGTTGCTTCGTTGGCAAAAATTAATGGTGAATATTGCCATCAACCCACTTACGGCAATAAATCAAATTACTAATGGTGAACTATTAAAGCCAAAATATGCTTTTGAAGTTATGAACTTGTTGAATGAAGCTTGTAGAGTTGCAAGCGAATTCGGTATTGAAATATCTTTAAAAGATGCATTAGACAATGCATATACTGTGATGCGGCAAACCTATAAGAACCACTCTTCCATGGCGCAGGATGTTAAACAACAGCGAAAAACTGAAATTGAGGCAATTTGCGGATACATAGTAAATGAAGCAAATAAACTCAATATCAATGTCCCATTTAACAAGGCTCTGTTAGAAAAAATAAACCAACTTTAGTCTTTCAAAATACAATAAAGCCGAATTAAATTCAGCTTTATTGAGGTAAACGACAATTAATGAGTGCTCTACGGACGGTAAACTTTTACATTCATATGACCATTTTCATGCAAAATAAGTGCTTGTAATTGACTCATTACACCACGCGCGCAATATAAGTAATAATCTTTATCTTGAGGTAGATCGCCAAACTTAGTCGCCAATCTAAAGAAAGGAATGTGCGCCACTTCTACGCCTTCAAGTTCAAGTGGATTTGCATCCTCTTCATCTGGCGCTCGAATATCTAAAACAACGGCATTCTCAGGTAGGTCACTAACAGCTTCTACTTCTTTAACCTCTTCCTTTGCTTCCACTTCAATGTCTCGGATATCCTTGACTGTCGCATTGTTAACAACTGTATCGAGGACATCAAAGTCAAATTTTGTTTCTTCTTCACGTATTTTAGATATTTTGGCTTTTACTGTTGGCTTTTGTGAAATCACCCCACAATATTCAGGCATAGATTCAGCCATTTCTATTGTGCCAATCTCTCGCGCTATTTTAATAATATCAGCTTTATCATGCTGGATTAGCGGTCTTAAGATTAAAGTCTCGGTAACGCGATCAATGACACTTAAATTAGCAAGCGTTTGACTTGAGACTTGTCCAACACTCTCACCTGTAATTAATGCATGTGCGTTAATTTTTTCAGCAATGACCGAACCTGCACGCATCATCATACGCTTTAGTATCACACCCATTTGGCCGTTTTCTATATTTTCTAAGATCTCAGCAACCACTGGTTCAAAGTCAACAGTAATAAACTTAACCTTGTGGGTAGAGCTAAATTGCTTCCACAAATAGTGACTCACTTGTTTTACACCAACCTCATGCGCTGTTCCACCAAGGTTAAAAAATAAGAAGTGAGTTCGCGCGCCTTTACGCATCATCTGATATGTCGCAACACCCGAATCAAAACCGCCAGAGATAAGAGATAACACATCTTCTTGTGTTGGCAGAGGAAAACCACCAATGCCGTAATGTGTATGAGTCACAATATAAGCCAAATCTTTTTTTATCTCGATCTTAACTGTGACATCAGGCTTGCTCAGTTTAACTTTTGCGCCTTCAACATTTTGATTTAGGCCGCCACCTACATAACGCTCTACGTCGCTTGAAGTAAAATCATGGTTTCCATTACGCTTTACACGCACGCAGAAAGTTTTTCCAGCAATGGTATGACTCGCAAGCTCTAAGGTACGCTGATAGATATCATCAATGGTTTCAAAAGGTGTTTCTTGTACTTCAATAAACTGAACTATACCTGGTACACGTTTTAGGTTATCAATAAACCAGTCACGAGTTTTTGCATCACTGATATCCGTTTCAACTGCAATATTATCCCAGTTATTTTTTACGCGAACCTTCTCATCTCGACGAAGTAGAATCATCTTGATGTTTTTCTCTAGTAATTTAGTAAAGCGTTTACGAACAGATTTACTCTTGATCGCGATCTCAGGGTGCAGTTTAACGATAAATTTAAGCATAGAAACACTCTTTAGGTGGACGAATGCGCGCCACGTCAGTCGGGCGCGCGATTATAACAAATTTCTATGCGATGAGGAAATAAACAATATGGCACAATTAAGCGATGCTCGGCAGTGCTTCATCAGCCAATTGCTGATATTGCTTTTGCAGATCACTAATTTTTTTGAAACTCAAATTTGTGCAGTATGGTTTAACTAAAACCAGCACTTTAACAATACCGTTGTAGATATCTTGCTGTTCTAACACTCCTGTCATGCGACGCGCTTTAACATAAGGTGTCCAGAAACTGACTGTCATCTTTAACATGTGCGCGAATTCAGATGCATCTTCATCTGTGATGTCTATTACGCCAGCACTGCGTAATCCGATCACAACAGAGCGAACTTGATTAAATAAATCGGCTTGAAATTCTATGTATTGTCTTTTTAACTCGCTGTCTTTCGCAAGAATGTCCGTTAAGTTGTCATAGAAAAAGTGATAACGCCACATCAATTCAAACAATGAATCTAAATATTGTGTTAATTGTTCTAGTGGCTCATGAGATGTGTCGAGTGGTTTAAAGTGCGTACTCAAATGCTCTCGATACAGAGTGAAGATATTACGGATAATGTCTTCTTTATTTTTAAAGTGGTAGTACAAATTGCCAGGACTTATACCTAAATTTGAAGCGATATGATTGGTAGTGATCGCTCGCTCTCCATGAAGGTTAAATAAGGCAATACTGGTACGAATGATTTTTTCCTTGGTATTCATATCCTGCTCTCAGACACGCTAATAATGATGATTATGATAACTAAATTCTGCTTTAATTACTTACTTGATTCTGACATAAGACATAAATTATGTGAGATTACTCCAAAAAAAACAGAATCATAAAAATTATATCCCCATATTGAAAATACCACTAAAACAACTTAGTTATAAGGAACAAGTTGCTAAGCAGACCAGTGATATTTACTGCAAAGCTTGATAACATTAAGGAAATTTTATCCTGACTGAATTGTTATGAAAGTTACCGCGCTATATCCAGGCACATTTGACCCGCTCACCAATGGTCACGCAGATTTAATTAAGCGTGCAGCTAAAATGTTTGATGTCGTATTACTCGCCATTGCAAACAACCCTAGTAAAAAGCCTTGCTTTAATCTAGATGAGCGCGTTGAACTCGCTGAACAAGTGTTGAGTGAATACAAAAATGTTAAAGTCATCGGTTTTTCTGGACTATTAGTCGATTTAGCTAGACAACAAAATGCCCAGGTATTAATTCGCGGCATTCGCGCAGTATCAGATTTTGACTATGAGTTCCAGTTAGCGAATATGAACCGCCGACTCAATCCTGATCTTGAGAGCGTATTTTTGACTCCTTCAGAAAGAAACTCATTCATCTCCTCAACACTCGTTAAAGAGGTTGCTTTACATCATGGAGATGTAACCGAGTTTGTAGACCCGATTGTTGCCACGGCCTTATTGGAAAAGTTACACGGATGAAATTAAAAATATTAGCCTTAGCAGTCAGCCTTAGCAGCTTCTCTGCTTTTTCTAGCCCATGGATAGAAGTTGAACAAGCGCAGCTTAAGCACTCTATAGACTTACTTGTTAGCTACAACCTAATTCAACGACCAGTCAATCAATACCCATTATTATGGCGAGGTATAGTGCAAGACTTGGCTGCGGTTGATATGAATGAAGTATCTGAGTCAGCAAAGTTTGCACTTACGCATGTCAAGCACGCTTTATCAAATGCAAAACAACAACGCCGTTCGAGTATTCGCGCCTTCTACAATCAAGACCCAGAATTAAGAGAGGGGTTTGGCGAGCGCAAAGGCTCAAAATCAGGGGTAAAAACCTTTGGTCAAATCACCAGTAAAGATGTAAGTGCCAAAGTACAAGTTAATTACACGGATGATGCAATTGATGGTAAATATATCAATTACTATGGCAGTCATGTCGCAATATTACTAGATAACTGGTCTGCCAGCATCGAGCAGTTAAACTATTGGTGGGGCCCGGGTAATGAGCAAGCTTTACTACTTAGCAATAACGCTGCTCCAATGAAGGCATTCAGGCTTAGTAGAGCAAACACCGATTATCAAGGTCCATCATTTTTATCATTTATCGGCCCTTGGCAAGTCACAGTTATCGCGGCTAAACAAAAGCCAACATTATCCACAAAGAAAGAAGGTGACTTTTGGGGCGTTCGCTTATCTAGCATGCCATTATCTGGATTAGAGATTGCGTTTAGCTCAACATCAAGCGACTTTATTTATAAAGAAGACCCACAAAACCCAGAGCTGAGAAGCAAGCAACGCCTAACCAGTTTAGATGCAAAATATTCGAATACTTTTCAAGGTTTACCTTTTGCTGTCTATGCTGAGATAGCTGGTGAAAATGACGCTGGATTATTACCAAATAACAGCAGCTATACGGTTGGTATTGAAAGCCACCTAGCAGACATGACCTATCGAGCAAAAGGCTTTATTGAATTGAGTGATACCAAGGTAGATTGTCAAACTGAGCAAGCCAGCTTCCAATGTAACTTTGCCATATCAAATAAAGGGGCTGAATACATACAGCGCGGGCAATGGTTGGGTGCAGCCATGGGTCCGCAAGCTAAAAGCATCACTCTAGGTATTGATTATTACCGCCTAGCTGGTTTCGGCGGATATGCTAAATTAAAGCAATTAAATTTCGACTCTTTAGATTTAGATAGAAGCTTACTCGAAGTAGGCTATCAGCAAGGTGTATTAAAAGGCTTAGGGAAACTCGGTTTGAGTGTTTGGAAAGATAAACTACCCAAAGACTCTGAGACTCACACAGCAGTCTCAGCAAGCTGGGAAATTCAATTTTAATTAAGGGCGCGAATAAGCGCCTTTAATTTTTTCGCTTAGTTTGTACCAACCTAAAAAGTCTTTTTGTACAACTAAAACTAAGACCATGATGAGGTCAGAACCATTTATTCCATAGCTAAATACAGTCCAAAACCACCAAAAGCCACTCTTTTTCAAACCCTCGTATATGAGTAAAAGATCAAGCTGTAGTAAGAAAAACAACAAGGCGTTCACTCCAAGTGCAACCATTAAATAAAAACGACACAATTTGCCCAAATTGGTTCCTATTTTGACAAAGCTGTAAATAAATAGAATTGTCAAAATATCCAGCACCATATATGGTGTATTAGGTATGTAAACGGACCGCTTCTCTGAAAGCCAATATATATAATCGAATGGAATTGGAATCGCGTATGAAACAGACATAACAAGCGACAAAATCAAAACTTCATGCGCTTGCTCTTTTTTTATAGAACTCTTAGTTACTCTGGATGTTCTGACAAAGCTAACCAGAAGCACCATAAAAAAGATAAACGTAGTAGTATGACCGTATAGAAACTGTACTACAGGCTCAAAGTAGAATATTTCACCAAAAAGATACAAAGTTTCTATCATTTAAATCACTAATTATGAGCTTGGTATTTGTAATTATTCAGTAATATAACTCAAGCTTATGCAATAATAATACATCTCAAGAGCATTGATACCATCAAAAGCATTCCCTTATCTTACGGCTCAAAAGGTAAAATCTGAAAAAGTCCTTTTGAAGTATTAGTACTAACACCATCATGGCGTCGGAAGAATTAATACCAATCGAAAAAACATACCAAAGCCACCAATCTTCATAAGGCTTAAAACCCTCATATATAAGGAAAATTTCTATTTGGATTATTAAGAAGAGCGATGCGTTAAACAACAACCCACATAATAAATAAACTTTGCATATTTGCCCCTGCTTTGAGTGCACTTTAACTGCTATAGAAATAAGCAATGCAGTTAAAATATCAAAGAAAAAATAATAGCTATTTGGGTGATAATAAGAAATTAATTCTTTCAGATTTACAAAATAATCAATCACACTGCCAATAAAATAAGATAGGAACATGATAGCTGATAACTGAAATGGCTCTTTTAATTTTGCCTTATCAATATGTTGAAACTGCCAGCCTGACATTCTCACAAAATTTAATAAGGTCGCCATTAAGAAGCACCAAATTATAAAATTGGCTAGAAAGCTGGCAAAGGTAGCAGAGGAAAAAAGGGTAACCACAGTAATACATAACCCGAAGTAATAAACTCTATAGAAAAAGGCGCAAAAGGAACTATAAAGCCCATATAACTGCAATTAGATAAGTTAAACTTTATTACTTATCGATACAAGCCTTTCATTACAACGAGTGCAGATTATTACAACGACAGTATGGTTGGCTAGACAGCTTGAACGGGAGAAGTAATATCTTTTTGTATTACCCATTATGGTATATTAAGTTGAAAGTGCTTTTTGCTTCTTAGAGAAATAGATTGAGATTTTGTTTTTCAAAAATTTCATACCTAAAAAGTCTCGGTCTAGTATGAGTGCTGCAACCATGATCACATCGATCGTATTAATCGCTAATGTATAGAAATACCAGAACCACCAAGGCTCAGAATTCCAGAGTACCCGAAGATCAATATGTATAAACAAGCATAATAAAGCGTTTAATGAAAGGCCAAAGATTACATATTTAACAGCAATACAAAGCTTTTGCTTCCAAAGCTTATGGGCAAATAAAATCATACCTATAGTGACTATGTCATATGCTATCCATGAGATATACATATACATTCTATCAGCAGATAAATTTATAAAATGATTACTTGTGAAGTATGACGCAGCCATTAGAAAGGAAGCTAAAAGGAGAGATATATTTTTACTAATTCCAGACACAAAAAAGAATAAGTTCAGCAAAAAAGCCAAAACCATACCTATTAGAATTATTGTGTCAAAGTGTAAGCCTAAGCTTATTGAGTTAAGAATATATCCACCACGAGAGTTAGTTGAAGCAATTAATCAGCTTTTTTATCTTTTGGGCGATAATCTTTATCGACAAGACCACCACCGCGAGCACCAGTAATTTGCTCTAAAAACTTTTCAGATTTGATTACTTTATCAGAAAGAGAATTGATTTGGCTAGTGCTTTGAGTCGAACGTTGTTTTGATACTAAAGTTTTAATTACCTTTAACATAATGTTTCCTTATTTACGCTGTGAAACAGAGAGTCATAAAAGTGACGCTGAATTATTGTTAAAAGTTATTTAGCAATGTTCGATCCAATATTACACCGCATTACACTTATCTTGATTAAGTGCTTGCTTTATGCTCACAAGAAACAAAAAAGCACCGATTTAATAAAAAACGGTGCTAAAAAAGTGAACTTATAAGTCTAACCTAGTAGATTTAATAGCGCTTAGCTCAAAGTCATCGACAAGACACGCCAAAAAACTGAAGTTAAAAAGCTACTTAAATACCCATTTTATTCAGGTTGCGCTTGCTGTTTAGCATATTTTATTGCTTGTTCAACCTGAGGCAGCGATGTGCCACCCAGTGCTTGCCGTGCGGCAATACAGGCATCTATCTCTAGGACAGGATAAACATCTTCTGCAATTAGAGGACAAACAGTTTGAAATTCATCAAGTGATAAATCTTCTAAATTCTGGCCTTTACCAATTGCATGCTGAACAAGCTGCCCAACAATATGGTGACCTTCTCGAAATGGAATACCTTTAGCAACTAAATAATCAGCAAGCTCAGTGGCATTGGCATGACCACCCTTCGCTGCTTTTAATGTTGCCTCGCCGTTTACCTTGATGCCCTTAATACAGGCTTGTGCCATATGAATACAGGCAAGCCATGTCGGCATGGCATCAAACAAGCCTTCTTTGTCTTCTTGCATATCTTTATTGTACGCAAGTGGTAATGCTTTTAATGTCATCATCATGGCGCTAAAAGCACCAAAAACTCGACCCGTTTTACCACGGATCAACTCCAGAGCATCTGGGTTTTTCTTTTGTGGCATTAAAGATGATCCCGAAGTCACATTGTCAGCCAGCTCAATAAACCCAGCTTCACCTGAGTTATAAAAAATTAAATCTTCTGCGAAACGCGATAAATGCATCATCGAAATACTTGCGCAACTTAAAAGCTCAACTACAAAATCTCGATCAGACACTGTATCTAAACTGTTACGACTCGCATGACTAAAGCCAAGATTGTGCGCTAAAGCTTCTCTATCAATTGGGTAAGCTGTGCCTGCTAACGCGCCACTTCCCAGAGGGCTGACATTTAATCTCTTAATGGCATCGTTTAAACGAGACTCATCACGCTCAAGCATTTCAACGTAAGCCATACACCAATGGCTAAATAATACCGGCTGCGCTCGCTGTAAATGCGTATAACCAGGTAAAATCGTGCCTAGTTCACGTTCAGCAAGGGCGACGAATTCAGCTTTTAAAGCCTGAATTGCTTCAACAATTTGTTCGGCTGTACCTCGACTCCAAAGGCGAAAGTCAGTCGCAACTTGATCATTGCGACTGCGGCCCGTGTGTAGTTTTTTTGCCAAATCACCTACTTTTTCTATCAGCTTAGCTTCAACATACGAATGGATGTCCTCATACCCAGCGCTCGCTACAGCTGATAAATCTTGTTGTACTTCGCTTAATAGCTCATTTAAAGCTGTAACCAGCTCAGTATGCTCTTGCGCACTTAATACGTTTACTTGTTGAAGTGCACTGGCCCAAGCGATTGAGCCGATAATGTCTTGCTCCGCCATTTGGTAATCAAACGGCAGAGAATCATTAAATTGTTTAAAAGCCTCATCAGGTCCTGATGAAAAACGGCCGCCCCATAGTGCCATGCTAGAATCTCCGAACTTAACTCTTATTTAGCCTTTGCGTTTAATGCAGCAATTCTGCTCGATAATGAGAATAGGCGAATAAACCCTTCAGCATGCGACTGGTCGTACACATCATCTTCACCAAATGTGGCGAAATCTTCACTGTATAAGCTATTAACCGATTGCTTTTGTACTGCAGCCACTTGGCCTTTGTACATTTTTAAGATCACTTCACCTGTTGCAACTTCACTCAGCGCTACGGCACCTGCTAACACTGAATCTTTTAACGGTGTGAACCAACGACCGTCATACACTAAATGGGAAAACTCTGAAGAAAGCGCCTCTTTCCATTTACGACTTGCTTTGTCTAGCACTAACTCATCGATTGCTTGCAGTGCAGCCATCATTACTGTACCGCCTGGCGTTTCATAACAACCACGAGACTTCATACCCACTAAACGGTTTTCGAGAATATCAACACGGCCCACACCATGGGGCGCTGCTAATTTATTCAACTCCATTAAACATTTGTAGGGGCTATAACGCTCACCATTCACCGCAACGATTTCACCTTTCTCAACAGACACAGCTACAAACTCAGGCTTATCTGGTGCTTGCTCTGGTGCTGTTGTCCAAGTCCATACTTGGTCGCTCGGCTGATTCCACGGATCTTCTAGCTCTCCACCCTCATGCGAGATATGCCAAGCATTGGCGTCGCGGCTATAAATCTTTGTTGCTGATGCGGCACATGGAATATTGCGCTCAGCGAGGTAATCGAGTAGTGATTCACGGCTTGATAGATCCCATTCACGCCAAGGCGCAATCACCTTGAGATCTGGCGCTAATGCTGAGAAACACGATTCAAA
Source organism: uncultured Pseudoalteromonas sp. (assembly GCA_964479805.1). Taxonomy (GTDB): domain Bacteria; phylum Pseudomonadota; class Gammaproteobacteria; order Enterobacterales; family Alteromonadaceae; genus Pseudoalteromonas. The sequence continues at coordinate 18,935 of CAYZOE010000026.1, forward strand.
ACGTACTTGGTCGTTGCCTTTGCCAGTACAGCCATGTGATAACGCATCAGCCCCTACTTTGCGTGCAACTTCAACCTGAGCTTTGGCAATAATAGGACGTGCCATAGACGTACCTAGTAGATAAGTCCCTTCGTAAATAGCACCAGTTTTAAGTGTTGGATAAATATAGTCACTAACCATTTCTTCTTTTAAGTCAACAATATGACATTCTGAAGCACCTGACGCTATAGCTTTCTCTTCAACACCCACAAGCTCTTCTTCACCTTGACCTACATCAGCAACAAATGCGACGACTTCACAACCGTAGTTTTCTTTTAACCAAGGCACAATTGCCGATGTATCTAATCCGCCAGAATAAGCCAGTACAACTTTTTTAATTTCGCTCATTACTTTACCTTTACGCATAATTTGGATTTAACAGTGATACCAGCAACGCATTTTGAGCATGCATACGGTTTTCAGCTTGTTGAATAATTTTTGAATTGGCCCCATCCATCACGTCAGAAGTGATTTCATACTCTCGGTGAGCAGGTTGGCAATGCAGCACTGTGCTCGCGCCTGATTGTTTTACCAACTGCTGATTGATTTGATACTGCATATACTTAGCTTTAACTTGCTCTAGTGGTGTCGAATCGCCCATTGACACCCAAGTATCTGCATATAATGCGTCAGCACCAGTTGCTGCTTCTATGTCATCGCTTACTGTAATTGAAGCACCTGACTCTAAGGCCAGTTGTTCTGCTTGTTTTAAAATTTGTGCATCTGGTGAAGCGCCTTTCGGGCTAATCGCCACCAAGTCAGTACCTAGAGTCGCAGCCAGTAACATTAGAGAATGAGTCACGTTATTACCTTCGCCTAGATACGCCATTTTGATCTTACTGACGTCACCATAAACTTCTTGCAGCGTTAAAAAGTCAGCTAGCGCCTGGCAAGGGTGATAAAGGTCACACAAGCTATTTACTACTGGTACACTAGAAAACTCAGCCAATGTTTGCAGTGAGTTATGTGCATTTACACGAGCTACGATGCCGTCAGCCCAAGTCGCAATATTAAGGGCAAAATCTTTCACTGACTCACGACTGCCCATAGCACCGTTCTGTTGATCAAGATAAACAGCATGACCACCTAAACGATTGATGCCAATATCAAAAGACACACGAGTACGTAAGCTCGGCTTTTCAAACAAGGTAACGATAGATTGACCTGCAAGAGATTGGCTAAACTCTTTTGGCTGCTGCTTGATGGTTTGTGCAAGCGACAATAGTTTTAGCGCTTGTGCTTTATTTAGTTCTAATCCAGTTAAAAAATGAGATGTCATTGTTATTTCCTAAGGTGTAATTTTTGTACCGACATGATTGCCTTGAACTAAGGCAATAAGATTTTCTGGCCTCTGCCAGCTCGATATATACACCCCGCGTCGTAAGTGTTGAGCAGCGTGCAGGCTGGTCTTCACTTTGACCTCCATGCCGCCAACAATGACTCCTTCTTCGATTAGAGTAGCAATGTGTTGTTCAGATAGTTGGTGTAAAGGCTGCTTGTTCGCATCAAGCACCGCCTCTACATCTGTCATATAAATCAGTTCAGCATCAAGTTGCTCAGCAATCGCCGCAGCCGCTTCATCTGCATTAACGTTATAAAGTTGACCATCAGCGCCGATACCTATTGAGCTCACCATAGGTGTTCTACCCAGCTCTAACAAAGTAGATAAAATACTTCCTTCACCCTGTTGGCACTCGCCCACTTGACCTAATGCTTTGAGTTTCTGCGAAGCAATTAAACCTGCTTCATATAAACAAGTCCCAACAGGTTTTAAACCCGCTTTAATCGCTTGACCACTCAGCTGTTTGTTTGCCGTGCCTGCCAATGCACCAACTATAAATGGCATCTGTTCTTTTGGGCTGATGCGAAGACCTTGGTGCTTCGCGGTTGCAAAACCCGCATCCGACAACCACTTATCAACTAACGCACCACCGCCATGTACAACAACAAACCGTTTGTCGATTTGTACTTTTTTCAGCTCGGCAATTGCAGAAAATAGTCCCATCGCTGCATCTTCGGTGTTTAAAACTGCACCACCGACTTTAATGACCCATGTTTGCATCTTCATGACACTCCTTTTAAGCCAAGTTCAGCAGGTAACAATGCTGCGATATTCATACACTGTAGTGCTTGGCCAGCAGCTCCTTTTAAAAGGTTGTCGATGGCAACAACCAAAATTAGTTGCTCGCCTTGTACTTGCCACCCAATATCAACATAAGGCTGTTTGGCTACACCTTTAATTGACGGCATTTGCTTATTACCTTTTAAACGAATTAACGGTTCGTCGGCCAATACCTGAAACGCTTCGTTAACCTGATGCTCACTCACTCTCGGCTTAAGCTTCACATAAATGGTTTCGAGAATACCGCGAGCGAAGTTTCCCAAATGAGGCGTAAATAACACTGAATGACCAAGATACTGAGAAATTTCAGGTGTATGCCTGTGATTAAATAATCCATACGGCATGAGAGATACTTCGCAAAATTGTGTGCCTATATTGGCTTTACGACCTGCGCCGGTGACACCCGATACCGCGTTTACAATAATGGTATCGTCAGCAAGTAAATTAGCTTGTTTAAGTGGCTTTAAGCCATTTAACGCAGCAGTTGGGTAACAGCCAGCAACGGCAACCAATTGTGCCTGTGAAATGCCCTTTGCATTCCACTCGGCTAAACCGTATTCAGCCTGTGCAAGCCAAGTGGGTGATTGGTGCGTAAAACCATAAAAACTGTCATAGTCTTGAGGGTTTTTAAGTCTAAAGCCGCCAGATAAATCAAATACTTTCTTGCCCATAGCTAAAAACTTAGGTGCGAGTTCTACACTCACTTTATGATCTGTGCACAAGCACACAAAATCCGTATTATCTTCAATGTCAGCAAAGGCTTGTTCATTTAGAGGTAAAAGAAGCGTGTCGAGCAAAGAGGCATGTTCTGGATACAAGTCACTCAGGAGCTTTCCTTTGTCTAAGCTTTGCTCTGACACAAAACATCCAGCAAGGGAGAAGTTGGGATGTTTGGCAATTAAACTGGCTAATTCAGCACCGCTGTAGCCGCTAGCGCCGATAATGGTTACATTCAACATAGTAAAAAATCTCTAAAAATTTGGTTCCGTTTCTTGCCCTATAGGCATTATTTAAAAAGTGTTGAATGTATATCGTCGCATCTTAGCCTCTAACTATATTTATGCTTAAAAAGTGAATTGATATTCATACTAAACACATATAAATTATTATGCAAACATTTTGAATAAATATTTTGGATTGATATGACCACTCCCGCTTTTATTAATATGTACCAACAACTCATCGCCGAGCCTTCTATTAGCGCACTCGATCCACAGCTCAATATGAGTAATTACTCAACGATAGAATTATTAGCAGCCTGGTGTGAAAACTTAGGCTTTCAGGTTGAGATCACAGAGCTTGAAAGCGCGCCGGATAAATTTAACTTGTTGGCAAAACGTGGCGAAGGTGAGGGCGGATTAATGTTAGCTGGGCACACCGACACAGTGCCATTTGACGAGAGTCGTTGGACGCATGATCCATTTCAACTGAGCGAAGCAGACAATAAATTATTTGGTTTAGGCAGTATAGATATGAAAGGGTTCTTCGCATTTATTTTAGAAGCCATTAAAGAGTTAGATGCCCAAGATGTGGCTCAGACTAAACCACTGCTCATTCTTGCGACGGCAGACGAAGAAACCACCATGGCAGGTGCACAAGAAATTGCCAAACATGCGAACTTAAAGCCTGAGTTCTGTGTGATTGGCGAACCAACCGATATGGTGCCAGTATTTACTCATAAAGGGCATATGAGTACCGCCATAAGAATCACAGGTCGCTCAGGTCATAGCTCTGAACCTGAGCGAGGTTTAAATGCCATTGAAATTATGCATCAAATCATTGCAAAGTTATTGCAATTAAAAGACACATTAAAGAATAAGTATTCAATGAAACATTTTGCAATACCCTACCCGACTCTTAACTTGGGCCATATTCATGGCGGGGATAATGCAAATCGTATTTGTGCCTGTTGTGAACTCCACTTAGACATTCGTCCTTTACCCGGTCTGAGTATTCAAGAGCTACAATTATTGTTATTAGAGGCTGTCAAACCCATCAACGATGAATATCCTAATAGTGTATCTGTCATTGACCTTCATGATCCTATTCCTGCCTTTTCAGGAACAACAGACAGCGCGTTGGTAAAACTTGCTGAAGCCATATCGGGAGAACAAGCCGTTGCTGTAAACTACTGTACCGAGGCTCCATTTTTACAACAACTTGGTTGCGAAACCATTGTGATGGGCCCCGGTTCTATTCAACAAGCACATCAACCAGATGAATATCTGGCAATGGAAAAAATCAAGCCATCTCAAGAAAAAATAACACAACTAATAAACCAACTCTGCTTTGCTTAAGCACATAAACATGGGCGTTGTTATTAACGCCCTTTATACCCTTAGATACAAAATAATCTGCATTAGAGATAATAAACCTACCCCTTGTGACCACATACAACGCCCACTGCATTGAATTCATTTGCAATAGACTCGCTTCTGTCGCGTAAATTCACTTTTTAACCCCAAGAGTCTCTAACCAGTGACTATTAGGAGGCGTTATTATCTAATATCAATCTATCGGTGAATCTATTATTTCAAGTTCAGATTAAGTAGGAGAACCAGAATGCATTTTGAGTGCGTTGAAGCCCGCTGACCAGTTGCCTGTCTCAAAAAATACTTGCTAAGTCATGCCTATAGAGAATCATGCCTGTAGAAGGTCAGTATGGAATACTAGTATCGACTCTCTATCTCGAATGACACTTTTCTGACTACAGTTGTAATCCTAAAATTTATTCAATACAGTTATTCCAATCTTACTGAATAGGTCGCTGTGATGAATAAAATTAAACTCATTGTTTTAATCACCCTTATTTTTTCTACACATGTTAGTGCCATTGTCATGCGCCATGATGTACCACAAGAACACTATTCGGCATCTCTGAAACACTTTCCTGCGCTTGCTCAATTTTATATTGATGGCGCTCATGGTGTACTGATTGAGCCAACATGGGTATTAACGGCGGCACATACAACATTTTGTACAGATCCAGGCACAACGATCTTAGTAGGAAGAACAAAAGTTAAAGTTAAAAAACGTTATGTTCATCCAGACCATGAACCAGGCGTTAGTCATGACATCGCGCTGATCGAGCTTGAAACACCCGTTTCAAATATAAAACCAGCTTTGCTTTACGAAGCAAATAATGAAAAGGGCAAAATCATCACATTTATCGGAGCCGGTGATGCTGGAAATGGCATGGAAGGCGTAACGATCCCGCATTATGAAAATAATGGCGTATTGAGAAAAGCACACAATACTGTCGAAAAAGCCGAAGGGCCGCTTCTAGTTTTTAAGTTTGATCAAGGCGAAGAAGCACTGCCACTCGAGGGGATTGGTGGTGGCGGGGACAGTGGTGGCCCTGCATTTATAAAGATTGATGACGATTATTTCGTTCTAGGAGTAAGTTCTAGAGGTGAGTTTGGCAGTACTGTAGGCATGTATGGCAACTTAGAATATTACAGTCGAGTGTCCTATTTTAATGATTGGGTAAATGATGTCATCAACGGCGATGACAAAGTAAGAGCAAAGATTGCATTGCCGAAATTGAAACATCTTATGGTTGGACTCACAGAAGAAACGCTTCCTAGGGTATGCGCAGATATTGGTATCTAAACATTTAATCTAGAGGCTCTATCCGGTTAGAGATCGCTTCAATAGCGTAAATTCGACTTTTGCCCCCAATAATCTCTGACCAGAGATTATTGGGGTGCTTAGTTATCTAATATCAAGCTGTTTGTGAATCTTTAATTTTCAGTTCAGGTTAAATAGGAGAGCCAGGAGGCATTTTGAGTGCGCTGAAGCCCGCTGGCCAGTTGCCTGTCTCTAAAAATATTTTCACCTGTCTTGCTAAGTCATGCTTAAAGGCTGTCTCTTCGCTGACATTGCTAAACAATGAGCGTTGGTCAAACTGCTTCGCTAATCTAATCAACTGAAAGCGTAACTGCGCTTGAACTTCTGGCTCAACTTTATCTGAACTGGCTAACAGAGCTAGTCGTGTCGCAGTTAAAAATTGCACGCGTTGAGTTAGTTTTTGTGCCATACCAGCTGCGCTATTTGCTTCAAAGATCCTGCTGTATAGTGTATTCATCAAGTCACTCAAACCAAAGTTCTTGCTGTCTCTGGCAGCATGCTGCGATAAACGATTTAAGCGCTCAGCGTTTAATAGCAGTTTTAAGCTATGATTTGCTGCCACTTCCGGTAATGCCATTGCATCAAGGGCTAAGCCAGTTCGACCATAAACACTTTCACGGGTTTTATGCTCACCATACGCTTTCGGTGGGATCAACGCTAAAATGCTCTCTGGGATCATCAACTGCTCAGCTTCAAGGGTTCTCAGCATCGCCGATAGTGCTCGTTGCTGGGTCGCTTTATCTACAATTTGCGCACCTTTAACAGCACGTTCACTGCGCACCTCATAATCATAATCAATACCTGCGATGAGCTTCACAGCCGACTCAACTTGGTAGCGATGGAATAAAAACAGGGGTACTAATTTCTCTTCTAACTGAGACAATGCAACACCTGTTTTAATGTTATGAATACCGAATGTATTCAACGCTTGCTGACGAATATCAAGTACACGCAGTAATTCATCAGCTGGGTTTTCGCCGTTATCCCATAAATGTGCGGTTGGATGACCACCGCCTTGCGGGCGCGCATCAGGGTCTGAGATAAATTCTAAACCTTTGGTGTGATTTTCAGTGATGATATTAGCAAGCTCAGTCGCTTCAACTTTATCACTAAAATCACTGTAACCATATTTCACCGCTTGAATATCCCAATCGCCCATCCCTTTGGCATAGCCTTTAGAAATGTCTAATTGACCTTGTGCATCAAAGCCAACCAACGGATGTGGGTAATCCATCACAGATGCTCTGTTTTTAATAGATGCCGAGAAGTTATGCGCTATCCCAAGAGTATGGCCAATTTCATGAGCACTCAGCTGGCGAATGCGATCTAATGCCATGTTCTGTAAATGTTCATTCACCTCATCACCTTTAACGAATGGGGCAGCTAAAGCTTCGGCAATGAGTATGTCTTGGCGCACACGCAATGAGCCTAATGTAACGTGGCCTTTAATGATCTCACCCGTACGCGGGTCAATAATAGAAGAGCCATACGACCAACCACGTGTTGCTCTGTGCACCCATTGGATCACGTTGTAGCGAACATCCATAGGATCGGCATGCTCTGGTAAGATTTTCACTTGGAAGCCATTGCTATAGCCGGCCGCTTCAAATGCTTGCTCCCACCAGCGTGCGCCATCTAATAATGCAGTTCTAACTGGCTCAGGGACACCTGGGTCAAGGTAATACACAATCGGCTCAACCGCTTCGCTTTGCACAGCCGTTGGATCTTTTTTTGCTAAACGATGACGAGGAATATAACGCACTAACATAGACTCGCTCAGCGGTGCCGAATAGTCCTTGTGCTCAATGCTCCAATAACCAGATTGCGCATGGAATAGACGAGGCTGATACTCATCATCCGGTAATTTAATTAAAGAGTGATGCTGGTGAACCGTCACTGCATATGGATCTGCACTGACTTGACGAACATACTCACCCGGCTTGCTGCCTTTAAACGTTAAGACGGCTTCTAGCTCCGTGTTATCTAAAAATGCTTTTGTGCGTGGCATGAATACCGCACTGCGCGAGCCATCTAAGCTAAAACTACCTTGTTTACGATTTGCCAACGTGCGACTCACACCATGAGCGTCTGATAACAAGTAAGGTGTGTAATCAATCAAGACGCTGTCATTGTCTTCTGCAACAACTTTAAAGCCTTGCAAAATACTTGAAGCAAACGCCTCATTGATACTTTGCTTTTCAGCAGCGTTGCTTGAACTCGCACGATAGTAGGTGTTTAAGGCGCGAAGCATGATTTTGTCGCCAAAGCGTTCAAATTGCGCGATATGCGTACCGCCTAATTGGCCTCTGTCTAAGCCGATATCATTCGAGCCTACACCATATGGCAAACTAAATTGCAGCAAGAAAGGTTGCTTGAATTTATCAATATCAAGGTAAATTTTGCCGCTTTGCGTGTCGGCATAGAAGGAATAATGACCCGGAAAATGATTAAACTTTTCAGTAAACTCATCAATAGACTTAATTGCGGCGTGCGCTTGGGTTATCATAGTGCCCAGCAAAGCTGAGAATATGACAGGTAAAAATCCAATTTTTCGCATAATCTTATCTTTGTTATTAGAGGTTTTAAGTGGTTGTCATTGTTACAGTATAATTTATCCAATCTGTTTAACAGCTATTTAAGACAAAATTCAGCGCGGCACGCAGCCCTCTCTCACACTATACTTGGCTGCGACCATAACGTTATCAGGACTATTTACTATGCGTAGACTTCCTCCAGTGTTAATTGAAGACGGTTGTTCTAGAGAGTTAGTTTCATTGATCCGCACTATCCTTGCGGCTTGTAAAGAAATTTCATTCCGTGTTGGCCAAGGCGCACTTTCTGGTGTACTAGGTTCAACATTAGACGAAAACATTCAAGGTGAAACGCAGAAGAAGCTTGATGTACTGTCTAACCAGCTATTAAAAGACATCTTATTAGAGTCTGGCTATGTAAAAGCAATTGCCTCTGAAGAAGAAGACTACACGGTGGCGGGTAACTCAGACGCTAATTTTATTGTCGCATTTGACCCACTTGATGGTTCTTCAAACACCGACATAAACTCACTGGTTGGTACGATTTTCTCAATCATGGAAGCGCCTAAAGATTCAGATCCTTTGGATCCTGCTATTTTCATGCAACCAGGTCACAAGCAAGTTGCTGCAGGTTATGTGCTGTATGGTCCATCAACAACGCTTGCACTTTCTACGGGTAAAGGCACACGCATTTTCACTCTTGATAAGACGCATGGTAGCTTTTTATTAACTGAAGAGTTTGCAAAAATTCCAGAAGATACCAAAGAGTTCGCAATTAATGCCTCTAACCAGCGCCACTGGCAGCCTGCAATGAAAAATTATATTCAAGATTTGTTAGCGGGTGATACAGGGCCTCGTGGTAAAAACTTTAACATGCGTTGGATTGCAGCCATGGTCGGTGACGTACACCGTGTATTATGTCGTGGCGGCTTATTCACTTACCCTGCTGATACCAAAAACCCAGAAAAGCCATACAAACTTCGCCTAATGTACGAAGCAAACCCAATGGCAATGCTGGTAGAGCAAGCGGGTGGTTTAGCACACACAGGTGAAGAGCGCATTATGGATATTCAACCAAATGATATCCACCAGCGCGTTGCTGTAATCCTTGGTTCTAAGAACGAAGTTGAAGCCTGTTTGGCTTATCACAAATAATCAGGTTTCAAGTTTAACCTAGTAAAAAAGCAGCTTAGGCTGCTTTTTTTAGCTTTCAGCTTTCAATAACATGCTTAATTGCTGAATCTTTTCCATAGTAATCTCTCCCATCTGCTCAGGGTTACTTAAAGCATACAACACGCCTTCGACTTTTTGTGTATCGATGTCTTCTCGCATATCGAGTAACTGTGCCCACATTTCTAATTCATCAATATCTAACTGCTTACTCAGCACTTTATCTAATACAACTAAAACATCTTGACTGCTGACACAATAAACCAACTCTGATTGCGACACAGAGAGTAAGACTGAAAAAGCCTCTGAACGCTTTTCACTAAAGTGTACGATGGCTTTAACCGCCTCTAGGTGAGTCATGTTATTATTCACGCAAATTTCTCTTATTCGAATGTCTTCATGAACTGCTCGCAATGCCAGCAAAGTCTAAAATGTAGTGCCGATACTGATTGCTGGTGTATGACACTGCCAAATATTCTACCTATTTACGAGTCATCTGGCTGCGTGTGTCGCGCTTGTTTAATAAAAAATATTAGAACTTACATCGAAGATATAAAAAGCAAGCCTATTAAGGAGCAACTTGCGCTCGCAAGACCTTATCAAAACGACACGAATTTTATTGAAGGCATTGATTACGATATGGAAAATGGCTTGCTCGTAATGAGCCGATGGGCACATTTAAGACGCGGTAAATGCTGTGGTAACGGCTGCCGCCATTGCCCTTATAAGTAACCGGAACTCAGGTTAAGTAGTCACTTATACTTCGCCTGTTTCTATGGGTAGGTTATTTTCAGCATTACCCCACTCTGACCATGAGCCGTCGTACACGGCTAAATTCTGATAACCACATTCATCTGCTATCATGGCCAAAATACAAGCTGTTATGCCAGAGCCACAGCTAAATTGCAGAGACTTGCCTTCTACGCCCAAAGTTTTCATTCTTGCATGCAATTCAGAAATCGGTTTTATGCATTTGCTTTCATCGAGCACACTCGCATAGTGCATACTCTTACTGTTTGGAATATGCCCTGAGCTCATGCCTGCTCTTGGTTCAGGCTCCTCGCCTGTAAAACGATTATAACTGCGTGCATCAAGCAACAAAGTGTTAGGATCGTCTATGGCATTGAGAACCGCCTGTTTATCAATAAAGTAACCTGCTCTTGGGTAAGCCATAAAATCACCTATCGATTTAGCTTGATTGTATTCAGTCTGAGTAGGCAAACCCAATTCAAGCCAACGCACTAAGCCACCATCGAGTACATACACCTCGTCAAAGCCCATGCTTTTGAACATCCACCAAGCACGTGCAGCACTAAATAGGCCTTTATCATCATAAACGATCACAGTATCGGCGTTATTCACGCCTAGCTGGCGCATTTCTGCCTGAAACTGCCGCGCACCACACATGGTGCTTGAAAGCTTTGCTTCTGGTTCACAAAGTGCACCTTTAATATCAAATCGTTTAGCCCCCTGAATGATTGCTTGAGGGCAATATCCTCCCTTTTCACCAGCATTCACTATACCCGCATCGAAGACATGGACGCGTTCAAGGTTTTCTTGTAACCATTCACAGGACTTGATGTTTTTCATCCTTACTCTCCCAAAGCAACTATCAATCAGGCTATACTAGACGGCAATTTTCACAAGTACAATATAATCGCCATGGTGAACGCTATAAAAAAAGAAGCTATTAAAAAAGAAGCTATTTCAGGCCCTATTTTAGCCGTACTACCTAAGTTTATTGGCGATGCAATTAATACTCTATCTGCTATCGAGCTAATCAGAAAACTCTACCCTGACAATGAAATTTATCTTTTAGCTCGACCTTATATGGTTGAACTATTTGCACGCGATAAGTTTTACAATATCAAAGTGATTACCGATGAGCGTTTTGGTGAAGCTAAACTTTCAGTGTTTTCACTTGCCAAGAAGCTAAAACAACATAAATTCTCAATGGCTGTGTTATTTAGAGGCTCACTCTCTGAAGCGCTTCTAGCTAAACTTGCAGGCATTAAAACTGTCATTGGCTACGCACAAAATGGCCGAAAACCACTTCTCAGTCACCCATTAAATTTAAATGTTAATCATCATTATTTACTGAGATATTGCCGTTTAATTAACGAAACACATGGTAACTGTTTTGAGCAGTTTGATACTCCTAAATTAACTTATCAACAGGTTGAAAGTGCAGTCTCTGATAACGATAAAATCAGTATTGGTCTGTATTTAGGTGGTAAGAATAAAGGTGCGCGTCACTACCCGTTTAAACAAGCAAAACAAGTGATTGCCTTACTTAATGAAAAGTATCTGCCTAACTTAATTCTGATTGGTGATAGATCGGAACAAGCAGAAAACCAAAAGCTGTTTGAATATGCAAATAGCTTGAATATGACTTGCACAGATTTAACAGGGAAAACGTCGTTGACGGACTTAGTCGATCATATTGCTGCGTTCGATTTACTAATTAGTATAGATTCTGGCCCAATGCATATGGCAGCGGCATTACAAACGCCATGCGTAGCCATTGTTGGGCAAGGCACTAGCCCTTGGTCTTTGGTAGTACCAAAAACGCCTAATGTTATCGCTGCAACGGCTGAACACAGCTTACAACTCAACGACAGTTTTCTAGTTCAAGATATTAACCCAGAAAATATTGTCCAGCGAAGCAATGCTTTACTTCAAACTAGCATAACTTTCATAGATAAAGCAGAATTAACATTACCTCAACCAAATAAGCAATAAGAACATATCTATGCAGATTCCTATTTTTATCATCAACATGGCAAGTAGCATCGAAAGGTGGGAAAGCACCTCACACCAGCTTAAATTACTCGGATTAGAGAGCATAAGGTTTGATGCCACAATTGGAAAGTCATTGACTGAACAAGAAGTTGCTCAGTGGTATGACAAAGAAAAAAACAAACAAAGTCACCATAGAGACTTAACAATTGGTGAAATAGGATGCTATGTCAGTCATAAACGCGTATGGAAGAAAATCGTCGACGAACAAATACCGTATTGTTTAATCCTTGAAGATGATTTATCTATCAGTGACGAGCTACCCAAAGTGCTCGAACAAATTGAGCATTTACAAGGTTGGGAATTAATTAAACTTTTCGACAATCGAGATATTCCATTCGTCGAAAGCCAAAAGCTCAACAACACCTTCAGCATTGGAAACTTTCGAAAAGTACCTAATGGTTGTTTGGGTTATTTATTAAGCTTAGAAGGAGCACGTAAATTACTTACAAGAAAACGCTTTTATCGGGCTGTTGACCTTGATATTCAATTCCATAGTGAAGTTGGCTTGAGTGTTATCGGTATCAGGCCTTACCCTATCTCTGAGCATAATGATTTTGAAAGTGATATAGAGTCTGTCAATAAAGGAAGGCATTCGAACCATAGTACTTTTCTACGCAATTTAAAATTTCGAATCAAAATGCACTTTGAACGAAAGAAAATTTCAGCTGACTTATCTAAGATTACTCATAAATAAAAACGAGCTTCTGACTCGTTTTTATTGAGTCTTATTGCAACTTCACAAATTAACCTGCCTTATGATAATCCACCAACCAATTTAAAAACTCAGTCGATGGAAGCGGTTTGCTTAAGTAGTATCCTTGCGCATAATCACACTGCATTTGGTCAAGTAATTTTAGAGACGCTAGGTTTTCTACCCCTTCAGCAACGACTGAAAAGCCAAGCTGATGCCCAAGTGTAATCGTTGATTGTACAATGTGTTGATCTTGCTGAGACTCGTCGAGTTTTAAGATAAATACCTTATCAAGCTTTAACTCATCAATAGGTAGCATTTTAAGGCGCCCGAGTGAGGTTTGTCCAACCCCATAGTCATCTAAAGAAATCATCACACCCAATGCTTTGAGAGCCTTAAGAGCAGCGATGCCTTTCTCCTCATTTTCTATCATGTCACGTTCTGTGAGCTCAATAGTGATGAGTGCGGGAGATACTTTAAAAAATGCTAATTGAGATTCTAAATGTGGGAAAAAATCATCGTGAGCAATATCCTGCGCAGACACATTAATCGCTGCTTTCATTGTGACGCCTTGATGCTGCCACTCGGCAACCTGCTTAACAACAGTAGTGACAACCCACTGGGTTAATTCAACAATCAAACCTGACTGCTCTGCTAAATCTATAAATAACTCTGGAGAGATCCATTGTCTATCAGGTTTATGCCAACGGATCAGCGCTTCAACTTTATCAATTTGCTGTGTTTTAAAGTTTAATTTAGGTTGATAGGCCATAAATAATTGCCCATCATCATTACTCAGCGCCTGTTTTAGCTCATCTATGAGTTTAAGTCTTGCAAGATGCTCTTCATCTTCGCCATCACGATAATAATAAATTTCATGCCCATCCTGTGCGGCAGCATCTACAGCGATTAATGCCCTACGTATAAGATCTTCAGGATTACCTGCTTGCTGCGGGTAGATCACCACCCCCATGCTAAAACGAAGCGCAATATCTAAGTTTCTGATCATATAACTTTTAACTAAGGCTTTGTTGAGCTTGGCGACACATTGCTCAACTGTACTTCCTTCAGTGGGATTCATCACGACTAAAAACTCATCACCACCGATACGTGCATGCAAACCATTAAAGTCTTTAGTAACTTTTTCAATTCGCTTAGCAACTGCACGAATACAGTCATCACCTACTCTAGGACCTAATTTGTCATTAATGTGTCTTAAACCTCGAATATCTATGGCAACAAGATATAAAATTGGGTTGTTAGAAAGCTTTTCAGTTAGACGCTCTAAAGCAGCAGTGCGATTATAAAAACCTGTTAAGTGATCATGCTGAGCTTGAAAACGAATTTTCTTTTCACGCTCTTGAATATCTTCACCCATCTCTTGGAAAGCATCAAACAACTCACAAATTTCTTTACTTGGACTGTTGTCTGTTAAATTTGCGCTGTAATCACCTTTTGAGAATTGCTTGGCCATCTCAGTCAAGTGTTGCAGAGGCGTGGTTAAGTTATTTGCCAAAAAACCACTGGTTAAGAAACCTAGGATGATAGTGCCGCATGACAACAAAATAATACTCAAAACGAGTTGATCAAATTCGTCGTATTGTTCTGTGAGGTTTGCACTGAGGATAACGCTAATAGGATTACTCGATAACGCCGGCAGCGACACTTCTGCACTGATAAAAACAGGATAGTCAGTAAACCATCGCGTGGTTGTTTGATCATGAATAAAGGCTAGTAAGTCACTTTGTGTTTGAGGTAACTCTATTGAGCTGGCCTTTAGGCCCGTCGCATGAGAGATAAAGCTCATCTCAACGCCAGTTAGCTCTTTCAGCTCTTGCGCAATCATCTCATTAACGGCAAAACCAACCACACTTAAGGCAATGGTTCTAGGTGCTTTTACGGGTAAAATAATGGTCTGATAAAGCTGGTTGTCTATAACAATGAAAGTCGATTCTTTACCATTACTAAGCAACTTTTTCATCAATTGCTGACTATTTTTAGGTAGCATCAGTCCTTCTTTATTAGAGGCAATTACATTACCTTTAAGGTCCATCAGTAACATCAAATCTGCATCAATGCGATTACTGTGATTAAACAGCGCACTTTGAATGGTCTCTTGATCTCGACTCGCTACAGCTTGCTTAAAGCCGAAATCTGCGGTCAATACCGTAGATGCAGTGACAAGTAAACGCTCTTTGGCTTTTAGATATTGTTGATAAACATTTTGGGCAACTTTAATGCCTTGTTGTACTTGTTTGTCATTATACTGATTAGTTGACCACCAAAAGCTCGCTAAGCTTGTGATCGCCGTAAGTAATACAAGCCCGACACACAGTAAAATAATACGTTGTTTTAAAGTGGTGCTCATGATGTTCCCTTTGCACGGTGCTTACTAAACATTAGCCACAACAATTTACGCAGTAAAAATTAGAATTAAGAATGGCTTTGAATATAGACCAATATTGCCTTAAATTCATTGCACAAGAAGATAGTAAAGATAAAGGGATAACCCTGCTAATTGCAAGGGTTTTGCGAATAAAGCCTGATAATACACTTTTTAGTATTATCAGGCTGAAGATTATATAGCCATAGGTAGTAGCTATTGAGTTGATACTATCAGGTTTTTTTAGTCTATTAGACCATAATCACTTTTTAGAATAGCGATTACTTCTGCGCGTGGATCAGCAGGGATGCTTAGCTCTTGACCTACAATCTTACTCGCGATACCTACATAGGTGTCTGATACTGACATCATAACATCTACTGGCAGCTTATAGTCTTGTGCCAGTTGCTCACGCTCAGGCATTCTGTCTTTGTTAAGCAGTACATCGCTGTCTGGCACGTTATTGATTAGTAACTGACGGAAACCTTCTTTTGAGTTTTCAATTACTCTACCATCACGGAATGCTGGACCATCCCAAATACGAGACGAATCAGGTGTGCCAACTTCATCAATGTAGATAAGCTGCTCAGTGCCATCAGTTTGCTCTACGTAACCAAACTCAAATTTGGTATCAACAAAGATTTGGTCTAGCTCAGCTAGCTCTTTGCTGATTAATGCAAAACCTTCTGTTAACAGCTTTTCGTACTGAGCCACATCGGCTTCTGATTTGAAGTTAAATGCCACTAGGTTATCAGTGATGTTTTTACGAGTAATGTTTACATCATCTACTGGCGGTACTTCTGGTACGTCAGTAATAATGCCTTTTGTAGACGGTGTGATGAGCACTTCGTCTAACTTTTGGTTGGCTTCAAGACCTTCTGGTAACTCAATACCACAGAAATTACGCACGCCTTTGCTATAATCACGCCACATGCTGCCAGTAATGTACTGACGCGCAATCGCTTCAACACGCACCGTGCTTGCTTTACGCACGATCCACACATAAGGGTGCGGAATGTCTACGATGTGGTTGCCTGCAAGACCCGCTTGATCGAATAACTTAAACCAGTGTGATGCCACGCTGTTTAGTGCAATACCCTTACCTGGTACGCCATTTAAGCCATTTTCGCCCTGCCAAATGCAGTCAAATGCAGAAATACGATCAGAGATTACCATGATTGCCAGCTCTGTACCCTTAGGTACATCGTAGCCTTTTTCTTCAATTAAACGCGCACTATCTTGGTCGGTTAACCAATAAACTGAACGGACTTTACCACTGTGAACGGCACCTTTTGTGCGGATCGGTAGATCATCATTCACTTCTAAAACTTTGTAGCTACTCATTATTACTCCAAGGCCGGATGCACCTTGCTAAGGGGTGCAAAAAATATGAGGGGGTTAGAAGTGCATATAATAATCGCTAGCCCCTTAAATCACAAACTAAACCCGAACTCTTATGTTGCTAAATGTGGGGTTTATCGTTGAATTTTGGTAATTAAACCGAGCAGAGTTTAGCCGATGAGAAAACTGTTATACCATCACAGTGTTTTTAGTTTATTGAGCCCATTATGATTGAGATAAACAACCTCGTATTTAGCTGGCCTAAACACCCCGCCCCCACGCTAGATATTTCTAAGTTAACAATTAGCCAAGGCGAACGGATATTTTTACATGGCCCAAGTGGCAGTGGTAAATCGACCCTGATCGGATTATTAGCGGGTATAAATGCCATTCAAGCGGGTGATATCAAGATTTTAGATACGCAAATGCGTCAACTTTCAGCCGCAAAACGAGATCAATTTAGGGCTGACCATATTGGGACTATTTTTCAAAACTTTAATTTGCTGCCATTTTTAGACCCAATTGAAAACGTCATGCTTGGCTGCCAATACTCAAAAGCTCGCAAAAGCAAACTCACCCAGTCTTTACAGCAAAGCGCTATTAGCTTGCTAGAAAATTTAGGGATAGGCCACACTCTACAAGCTAAATCTGTCAGTGAATTAAGTATCGGTCAGCAACAGCGAGTGGCTGCAGCACGGGCATTCATAGGTCAGCCTGAACTTATCATTGCTGATGAACCCACTTCAGCACTCGATGCCGACAGCCGTGAAGCCTTTATCGAAACCTTGTTTAACCAAGCAGAAAAATACCAAGCTACTATTTTATTTGTCAGTCACGACCACAGCTTGGCGCAGCTATTCGATAGAAAAGTGAGTTTGAATGAGATTAACGGAGCGGCACAATGAACTTAGCATCTCTGGCCTTCAAAAGTAGTTGGAATCGTAAATCGAGCGTTTTCCTCACTTTGTTCACCATCGCCATCAGTGTGATGCTGCTACTTTCGATTGAACGGGTAAGACAAGAAGCAAAAAGCAGCTTCGCCAATACCATTTCTGGCACCGATTTAATTGTCGGTGCACGCACGGGCGATATACAGCTTTTGCTCTCAAGTGTATTTCGCATAGGTCATGCTAATAATGCCGTGCAGTGGCAAAGCTATGAATATATTAAACAACAACGAGGTGTGGCATGGAGCATCCCGATAAGCCTTGGCGACAGTCACAAAGGACATGCGGTATTAGGCACAGATAGCAGCTACTTCACCCATTTCCGTTACGGTAAAAAGCAAATGCTGGCATTTGCGCACGGTCGTGCTTTTGTAAATGGAGGGGAAGTGGTTCTGGGCAGCGATGTAGCGAAAAAGCTCAACTACCATCTCGGAGAACAAATCGTGATCTCCCATGGTATGGGTAACACCAGCTTTCACCATCATGATGATAACCCGATGACCATAGTCGGTATTTTAAAACCGACCGGCACACCCATTGATCGGACCGTGCATGTGCCACTTATCGCCATTGATGAAATGCATGGCTCTGGCCATAACAAATCGCCGCGTATAGTTGATAATCCTCTTAATAAACCATCAAATGAAGCCGCGTATTCTCATGATCATCATTCACAAAGTGAACATGAGCATAGCGAGCATGAACATAGCGAACATCAGCATAACGAACATGGGCATGGAGAACATGAGCATAGCAAACATGGGCATGGAGAACATCAGCATAAAAACCACCAGCCTGTTGAGAGTAAGCCGGGAGATTTAATTGGTGAGCCAAAACAAATCACCGCGTTTTTAATGGGTTTTGATTCACCCCTTTATACTTTACAAGTTCGCCGCAATATCAACCAATACCAAGGTGAGCCACTGCTGGCCATTATGCCTAGTGTCACCTTACGTGAACTATGGAGCATGTTAGATATTGTTGAAAAAATCTTACTGCTGTTTTCAATTGTGGTGGTGTTAATAAGCCTACTCGGTATGCTGACAACTTTACTCGCAACGCTAAATCAAAGGCGTCGTGAGCTGGCTATTCTGCGCTCTGTTGGCGCACGCCCTTGGCATATTTTCAGTTTGTTGACTGGTGAAGCAGTGATCATCACACTATTCGGTTGCTTACTCGGAACGGCATTATTCTTTATGGCAATCTTGCTAGCGCAACCTGTGTTACAGGCACAATTTGGTATTAGCTTGTCGCTTTCTATGCTCAGCAGCTATGAAGTTAAGCTATTGGGCGCTATTATGCTCGCTGGCACTGTGATGGGGATCTTCCCTGCATTGCGCGCCTATTATTATTCACTCAGCGACGGCATGAGTATTAAAGTTTAATACCAATGCTCAATAATACGTAATTATTTTGAGGGACTTAAACTGACGCTAGCTATGTTAAGAATTTCTTATTTAGAATAACTAAATACCAAAATTCTTGCCTTGCTATCGACAAGTTTTACTTACCTCGAGATAGACTACTTAATTAAGAGCATTGGTATAAGAGGATATCTTAAGTATGAAATTATTTTCACTCTGCTTTGCTTTGTGCTTTAGTGCACTGAGTTTTGCTCAAGCACCGAAAGAAATTTTTTGGGAAGACTTAATCCCACAAGGTCATGTGCAAATTAGCAATCAAGATGCAGCCAATCATGATGGCGCAGACCAAAATTGGGTGCAACCAGACTTAAACGCCCCTGTGGTTACAGCATTAGATGGTCAGTCGGTGAGTTTACCGGGTTTTGTTGTGCCCCTTGAAGGTGATAGCGAAGTGATCACCGAGTTTTTATTGGTGCCTTATTTCGGCGCATGTATTCACGTGCCACCACCGCCACCAAATCAAATCGTTCATGTAAAGATCAAAAATGGTGTACCAATCGAAAGCCTATATGATGCCATCACAGTCACAGGGATTATCAAAGTCGAAACTTGGAGTGGTGAATTAGCGCAAACAGGTTACACCATGCAAGCGGTGGGTGTTGCTCCCTTTGAACTTTAACTTTAAAACTAAACGAAAGCGCAGATTTATGCTGCGCATTTTGTGACTCAATAACCGACTGTTCTTGTTTTAACCCCCTTAAACCTCACTACCCTCTCTGCCCAAATAAAAGCAGGCTTGCAAATCAAGCTTCCCCTTCCCCTGTTTTCTTCAAACTCATCTCATTTAAAAATATTTTTACTCACTAGGTTAGGCCTGCAATCTCAGGTAGAAAAGATAGAGCTATTCAAGGCTAAACACTATTAAAAAGGCACATACTCGCGGTTTATAGTCCATTGTGAGCACTTGCTAAATGTGCTAGTTTTTATCGAACATCGAACAAAGCTGGCTAATTAAGCAGCTTTATCTGAATAATAAAAATAACAACTAAGGGATAGTGATGTCTGGTAAAAGGTTCTCCTCTCAAAAACTCAACCTTACTTTGGCACTTTGTGCCATGTTTATTTCCGCAGCTTCTTTTTATGCAACTTATTTACAAGCCAAATCTGCCGAGCAACAGGTTAAAGCAATGACCTTACCTTTATTACAATATGGCACTGGCAATTTTGAACTCGGGACTAATAAGTCGGTTATATCGTTTAATTTAACGAATGGCGGTGTTGGGCCTGCCATAGTTAAAACTGTTATCTATAAGTATAAAGGAAAGTCTACATTAAACTTTTTCGATTATTTAAAAGATTGTTGCTCAAATGAACTAAAGGAATTTAATAGTAACGCATCTAAAGATTTAAATATTACGAAAGGTGGTTACGTCACCTCGCCGACGTATAATGTCGTTGTGCCCGCTCAAGACAGACTTGAATTTTACAAACTCTACCGAGGTGAATTGAATGACTCCTTGTGGTCAAAGCTAAATACTGAAAGAAAATATTTAACTGTACAGGTTTGCTACTGCTCTTTACTAGACGAATGTTATATAACCGAGAGAAAAGGAGTCGTTGAACCTGTGGAAGCATGCCCCATAGCTGATTAATAATTCATGATTTATTTATGAGTTACTCTTTTAAAAAGAGTAACTCATAACCTTCCCTTGCTGATTTGTGTTTTCCGCTATAAATACACTCTAGGTTTAACCCATCAAGCTGTGACTAAACTATCATTGCTGTATGCGAAGGGAATGAGGCAATTACAAATAATCAGCATGCCATTAAATTTTAACCTTGAATGTTGCACTTATTATCGGAGTTCGAGCCTACTCTCCAATCACATTTTTACCCAAATAATAGACCGCCGCGGGCGTTGAGTAATTCGGCGCATGGTCGTAGCTAAAAACAGCGTAATATTTAGCGATATCTGGGTTACCAAAATTATCGAGCGTATATTCATCTGGCCCACCATAAAGCTTTACACCATCAAACGGAGAACGCGGTGGATGGAAGCAATTTCGCACAACAAAACAACCGACAAAATCATCGCTATCTGGGTTTTGCCAAGTGAGTTTTACCACACCATTTTCAACTTGTGCTTGTAACTCAGATGGTGCGGGTAAAGCTTGATTACGACGGTTTATGTAGCGAATATTTAGCTCTGCATTACTCCACTCAATTAACGCATTTTTAGCCTGTGACTCAGCTGTAGCTCGAATAACGAAATAATATGGGGTTTGTGTTTGATGCAAACGCGCCAGCTCTTTCAAGCTGTAGCTGTCAAACATAAAGTCGTGTGCGGTGCGCTCTTTAAGTTGGGCATTACTCACTTCATAGCCGATATATTCGATTTTCTGACGCTGCTTAACGTGTTTAAAGTCAACGTCTTTTAACTCTACCAGCTCGACGGTAAAACGTACGTCTTTGCTAGATGGCAGTGAGTTTTGGCTGTATAAGGTTAAGCAAGCTTGAGTAAACACGGTTTTCTCTGGCTCTAACTCATGCTGGTGCTCAAATGCCATTTGCCCGTATACGATCTCACCTTGGTCATCGAAACCTGAGCATAAACTATCAACAATCACTTTCTCTTGGTAAATGGTATTACAGCTGTTTGGCGTTAGCTTTAAGCTTTGTTCAGGTAATTGGTAAACCAACTCTAAGTTAGGGCGATAGTGTAAACCGCTACCAAATGGCCCATAGCCTATGTCGAATTGCATGACTTGCGAGTCATTACCTAGTGGTAAACTGGTGGGCCCTTGCAAGCGTAAGATCAGTTTTTGGTCGTCTAACAACTGAGAGATCAAATCTCGCTCGACACCATTAAACGACCATTTGAGCCAAATACCTTGGGTCATTTTATCAGACTCAATAGTTTGCCCAAGCGTATGCAAAGCAGGTGCTTCACAAATGGCATTGTAGTCATAGATATTATCGATTTGATTTGGATCGAGCACCGATATCGACCATTCACCATACTTTTCTATTTTCGCATTCACCCGATTCATCGGGTATAAGAAAAACTCAGCCCGATCAATATGTGAGCCTTCTGGGATATTCGCCAAATCAAATACGACTACTCCCACGCTCGTGCCGCGTTTTTTATCGACGCCAATAAACATCGAATTATAACCAAAGCGTTCACGTGATTTTTGTTGATAGTTAGCACTTAGATACCCTACTTGCTCTTTGGCTGGGAATAAAGTTCGACTACATTGATGCTCAGCCAACAAGGTTTTTAAACGCAGTTCTGGGCTAAATGGCGACTTAATTTTAGTGACTTTATCGACGGCACGAATGTTGTAAAAATAAAACTGCCCACTTTCTAATTGTGTATCAGTGAACGATAAAGATTTAGTAATTGCTACTAGGTTGGCTTCATTACAGGGGCTTTTATTATGTTCTGCACGGTACAATTCAAAATAAATATCTTCGCGCTGTTCATATTCCCACTCTAACTCCACGCTATCATGACCCACCTGTTTAATGGTGAAGTCTGGTACTCTTGCAGGCGCAAGGTTTGAATAGTTGATCGCCTCACCCAAAGCATACGCAACCGCAGGAATATTCTCGGCAACACTCTGCGCCATATTCTTCATATAATCAGGAATATTACGGGTACCCACCTCGACCACAGTGGCAATAATACCTTTGCGATAGTAATACTCGCGACCGCTGCCCTGAATAAGCTGTGCCGGTGGCTTACCACGGTGAATGCCATACTGACGCCCGGTAACCTTTTTAATCTCGTGGTTCATGTTGGCACACAACACATTCAAGTCGGTACCTTCAATCTCAACTTCGTGATTAAACTTATGAGCAGGAAAGAACACATTACCTTGAGAATGGTAATCAAGGGCGATGCAAATGTTGCTGCGCTTTTCGACAAAATCACGAATGGCACAGGTTTCAGGCTCTGAAAACGCATGCGGACCACCATAGGTGTTCGATTGCGTATTACTGTTACGCATAAATTTAGCGTCGAAGTTGCGATTAAGATCAACTCCAAAAGTGCCATCACCATTATTTCGGCGGTTTTTACGCCAAAATGAAAAATGATTCCGTGAGTATTCGAAGCCGTCGGGGTTTAGGCAGGGCACCATATACAGCGTGTTCCGTGTTAACGCTGTTTGTAACTTAGGGTTAAAGCGATAGTTGTCTATTACATACTGAATAAACTTGATCGCTAACTCATTCCCTATCCATTCCCGTGCGTGAATGGTGCCCGTATACAATAACGCGGGTTTGTCATCCGCATAAGTGACATCTAATGACAAAGTAACCAGCATAATGGGCCTGCCCTCCCAGGTTTCACCGATACTTTGCAGACGAATTAAATGCGGATGTTCACTCATCGCTTTTTGTAAAAAATCGATGGTGTCTTGATACGACGCGTATTGTATTTTCATGCCTACTTCCCGTTATGCTTTTGTAAAGGCCTGCCAGTGATCTACGATTTTCTCTAGCTTTTTCGCTTTGAGGTTTTTTACAACACACAGCTGTTCAGGCTCAGTATTTAAAGCCTCAACCACGCCTGTTGCGCCAAAAGTCAACAAAATGTCATCAATCATCTTGTCACCCACGCCTTTTACTTCACCCAGCATGGCGCGAATTTGTGACTCATCAAATGCCACACTCGGTAAATCGGTTTCAGATATGGCTTCATCACTGCCCGGCACTGGTTGCATGGCTGACGCAGCGACCTCTTTGGCTGGCAGTTTAAAGTTATCTTGTAGATTCCAGATCTCACTTGGCCACTCTTCACCTGCGCGGTATTGAGTATCAAAGATTGGATATCTTTGCTCTGTCATATCAGTAAATAATTCGCCGCAGTCTTGGCTCGGGGTATATTTAGAGAAGCCAATATGGCGCATAGTGCGAAGAAAACGCGCATCAATTTTGCCCAGCTCTTCCCAGTTATAAATAG
The DNA here is from genome assembly GCA_964479805.1 of uncultured Pseudoalteromonas sp. GTDB lineage: Bacteria > Pseudomonadota > Gammaproteobacteria > Enterobacterales > Alteromonadaceae > Pseudoalteromonas. The sequence continues at coordinate 42,924 of CAYZOE010000026.1, forward strand.
GAATATTTGGCTTGCGAAAACGTCCTTCGCCCAATAGCCACATCAAGTACTGGCCGATCCAATCACGAATATAAGGAAAGGCTGCAAAGGCAGTCGCACACTCTAAAATACGTAGCTTGCCATCTTTGCCTAGCGCAATATCACAGGCCCAATACTCTGCATTCGCTGCTTTTGAAGTTTTAGTCGCTAAATCAAGCACTGACTTTGGAATACCTTGGTAGTCCATGCTACCGCCCTGACTGGTGTTAGTTAGCCACTCCCCCTCAGGCGGACGACGCCAGAATGCACAAACGGGCTTGTGACCGATTAGCATAACGCGGATATCAGCTTCCATAGGTACAAAATCTTGAACATACACGGGGTAATAACGCTTTTCACTCAACAGGCTCTGCGCCTCTTCGAAGCTATCTACCTTATGGACGAAGTAACCACCATAATTCGATGGGCCGTAAGAACGTTTAATAATCTTCGGGTAAGTCGCTGAGGCAAGATAGGACTGTGCTTTTTGAGGAATATAGAAAATTTCTGTATGTGGAATAGGTAAATCGTACTTGCGACAAAAGTGGGTGACATTTTCTTTTGATTTATTAGAAAACTGACTATCTAGCGACGGTAAAAAACGCACATTGGGTAGAGCACGGGCAATGTCACGAAATGTCTCGTAAGCCGTAGCTGGAATATTCCCAATCAACACGTCGATTTTCTTACGCTTTACTTCTGCAATAAAGCGGGCTTTGTCATTGCCCCAATGATAGGTCACTTGCTCAATTTTATCGGGCCAACCTTTAAAGTTCGATTTATCAAAAAAGCGCAGTACATAGTCTAAGTAAAGTAGACCGATTTTAGGCAGTGAGGTTTTCTTCGTCATGATTTAAGCCACCTTGGCAGATTGCAGTGAAAGTTTGCGTTGTACAGTTTTGTCTATCAGCTCGACCATGGCCGAGATTTTGCTGTGATTAAAATTAATCCCCAGCGCTTCTTGCTCAGGCGTGGCAAAGGCTGGGATGGTATTCACTTCAAGCACCACATATTCTTCTCGCTCGCGGTCGTAAATAAGGTCAACACCTGCGATCTCTAAGCCGAGAGTTTCTGTGGCTTTTACTGCAATATCGACCACTTCATCATTTGGCTCGCGCACAAATACAGAGCCGCCGCTGGTGATGTTGGTTTTCCAATCGTCTTTTGGAGCCTTACGGCCATAACAGCCCACACATTTACCATCTACAATATCAATACGATAGTCAGTGTTGTCATAGTTGATAAAGCGCTCTACGTAGAAATAACGTAAGTCGGTACGGCTTAAAAAAGGCATTAACATGTCAAGCGCCTGCTCAGAGTCAATTTTTACTATGCCAACGCCGCCCCAGCCGTCGGTTGGTTTGTAAACCAGCTTGCCGCCGAAGTCGCGGATCGCTGACTTTAAGCCGTCCATGTCGTTCTTGTGGCATAAGCGGTAATCTGGTGTCACGATGCCTTGTGAGCTTAGTAAGTGAGAGGTACGGAATTTATCTTCAGCAATTGAGAAAGCATTGTAATTATTCAGCGTTGGAATGGTTTCGCTCAATGTTTGATACAAATAAAGCTGATACTGAGTTTGCTGTCCGGCGTTGTAACTTAAAAACGTATCTAGCTTTTCCATGGCAATGCCATTGCAAATAATTGAGCCGCCTTGCGCTCTGGCATCTCTTAAATTTAATCCTGTTGAGGTTTGAATGCCTCGCTCAGCCAAAGCGTGAACTAGTTTTTGCTCGATGGCTTTACCGCCACCATTTTCGTACATCCAAATGCCTACATGAGGTGCTGTCACAATATGCTCCTTGTTTTCAAAACGGGTATAGCACAAAAGGGTTATTTGCGCTGTTGGCCGCAATTTAAACGGATCAAGATGACACTTTTTTGACCAATTGCAGCGAACAAAATTTGTTCATAAAACATTCACCTCCTTGAAACATAGTGTCGAGAAACTGGCGGCAAATAAATACAGGGAAATCCGTTATGACACAGATCGATTTTGAAGAATTAGAAACCCTTATTCGTTGTAATTCTCATAGTAAAAACAAAGCAGGGATCGATGAACACGGCGAGCAAATGATAGCGCTGCTTGCGCCTTTAGGCTTTGCTATAACACGTTACCAAAGAGAAAATATTGGTGATCATTTGCTTTTCCATACGCCCGGGAGAGCGGGTAAAAAGATCTTATTGCTCGGCCACCTAGATACTGTTTATCCGCCCAATACCTTTACCGAGTTTAAACAAGATGAAGACTGGGTATATGGTCCAGGTGTTTGCGATATGAAAGGCGGTAACTTTGTCGCACTAAATGCGCTTCGTAATTTAAAAGCGGAATTTGGCCCACTCTACAACATCGATTTTTTATTGGTCAGTGATGAAGAAACTGGCAGCGATGACAGTAAATATTTAACCGCAAAACTCGCCAAAGACTATGACGCGTGTTTGGTATTTGAAGCAGCGGGTAAAGATCATGAAGTCGTTATTGGCAGAAAAGGTATAGCAACATTCGATATTGAGATCATAGGTAAAGCCGCCCATGCAGGCAATCACTACGCCGATGGCATCGATGCAAACTATGCACTGGCAAATATGCTCACAGAAATGACTGCCCTGACCGATCTAAAAAAAGGCAGTACCGTGAATGTTGGTAAAATTTCAGGCGGTTTAAGCACTAATACCATTTCGCCTAAAGCCAGCATGATGGTCGAAGCTCGCTTCAAAACGCTTAAAGAGCAACAACGTTTACTCAAAGGCATAGAAAATATCTGCTTTGCTATGGAAATCACCGGTGTGCAAATTAACGTAAACGGTGGCTTACAACGTGGTGTGATGAGCCCAGATTCAATGCAACAGCAATTACTCGACGAGATTGCAATGATCTTAGATAAACCATTGAAAACCGAACAACGTGGTGGCGTCTCAGATGCGAACGTAGTCAGTGCAGCCGGCATACCTACCTTAGATGGATTTGGCCCATACGGCGATGGCGACCATACCATTCACGAGCGCGCTTTAAAAAGCAGTTTTGAGTTACGTATTAAACAAGTGACACAAATACTGTCTGCATGGTGTTTTAGCTCGCAAAGCCAAGAGAAGCAACTCGACTCTGAAGTAGTTTAATTTTATTTGAGCCCACTTTTAGAGAGGAGGCAAACGCTTCCTCGCTAAACATAATTATAAACCGACTGTTCTTAGATTTAATTCTGACACTTAGGGCAATATACCGTGCTTCGCTGTCCCAATCGAATCTCTTTCAGTACACTTCTACAGGTCACACACTCTTCACCTTTACGTCCATAAACCAGTAATTGCTGGGCAAAGTAACCCGGTTTACCGTCAGACTGTGCGAAGTCTTTCAGTGTTGTGCCGCCTTGGGTGATTGCCGCAGCGAGTGTGTCTTTGATGATTGGCGTGAGTAATTTATAGCGCTTTAACGATACCTTGCCTGCTTCGCGTTTAGGATGAATACCCGCTTTGAACAGCGATTCGTTGGCGTAAATATTACCAACGCCCACAACCACATGGTTATCCATTATAAATTGCTTAATAGGTACCTTCTTGTTGCGAGAACATTCAAACAAATGTTCGGCAGTGAATTCATCGTTGAGTGGCTCAGGCCCAAGCTTTGCGAACAACACATGAGATTCATTCGGTGCTTGCCATAAACACGCACCAAAACGACGGGCATCATTTAAACGTAACGCTTTGCCATTATCGAAGTGGATCTCAATATGATCATGTTTTTTTAGCGGCTCACTGATTGGCACAATGCGTAGGTGCCCCGACATACCCAAGTGTAAAATCACACTGCCAATATCCGTATCGAGCATTAAATATTTCGCTCGACGGCGCACACTGTTGATCGCCAGCCCTTCGATGTCTTTCACTTCATCTGGCACTGGCCAACGGAGGCTTGAATTGTGTACCAATACTTTGCTGACTGTTTGTTTTTCAATGTGTGGGCTAATGCCTAAACGGCTGACTTCGACTTCTGGTAATTCAGGCATGTGGTTCTCTAATGTCTATTTCTTTAAATATGTTGAGATTATACCAATCCACTTAACTAAGTGGTCTATTTTTAGGCAAGAAAGCCTTGTTGGTAGCACCGCTCACGCGTCCTGCTAACGCTGAGGTACCAACATCCATGTAGGCAAGGCAAATATTTCGTTATTTAGTTGTTCTAAATGAGAAATCTTTAACGCAGCTATCATCAGGTTTAATCCCTCAAAATGA